>NZ_JBEOOB010000001.1:0-225531 GCF_040308685.1 Pseudoalteromonas sp. 20-MNA-CIBAN-0454
TATTGCAAGTAAATTCAACGCAGTTAGCGCTGAAAATAGCTGCTTGAGATAAGTTTATTATCCGGAGCTCAGGTTAATTTAACTAAATAGCAGGTTACTTACGTTTAGTTGGTTTAACACGTTGATTATGCTTTTTAACCGCTTTACGTATTTGGTTTATTTTGGCACGCTTATCTTTACGTTTTTCAGGCATTACAGAAAGCTTAGTTTGTGTTTCACGTCCTAACTTAACTGTTTTACGTAAATAGTTTACTGTGTCTAGGTCGTATTCAATCCAGCCACCTTGTGGTACGCGCTTATCAAGCTCTAATTTACCGTAACGAATACGAATTAAGCGAGAAACTTCAACCTCTTGTGATTGCCATAAACGACGAACTTCTCGGTTACGTCCTTCATTAAGCGTTACATTGTACCAACGGTTTATACCTTCGCCGCCCATAGGGTTAACCGTAAGAAACTTTGCTGGGCCATCTTCAAGTTCAACACCACGGGTTAAATTTTTAATGGTTTCTTTGGTTACTTCACCAAATACACGGGCTGAGTATTCACGTTCAACTTCGTAACTTGGGTGCATAAGTCGGTTTGCTAATTCACCATCGTTAGTAAACAACATCAAGCCTGCGGTATTAATATCTAATCGGCCAACCGCAATCCAGCGCTCGCCATCAATACGAGGGAGGCGGTCAAATACAGTACGACGACCTTCAGGATCTTTACGCGTGCTTAACTCACCTTCAGGCTTGTTATACATAATTACGCGACAAATTCTATCCGCTTTTTCTTCAATTTTTACCGTATGGCCATCAACACGAATTGAATCTGTTTCTTCAACACGATCGCCTAATTTAGCCACTTTGCCGTTAACGCTAACGCGGTTTGCATCAATGTATTTTTCCATTTCACGGCGTGAGCCTACGCCAGCACGGGCTAGGACTTTTTGTAACTTTTCACCTTGTATAACACTCATTCGGATGGTTCTCTCACAGAAGGATCACTTAATAACTGGTTAATTTTACTTTGCTGTTGCTCTGGCAAGGCAGGTAAATTATCTAAACCTGTTATCGAAAAATAATCTAAAAATTGTTTAGTAGTCGCATATAGCGCCGGCTTACCCGGCACTTCTTTGTGACCTACCACTTTAATCCACTCTCTTTCGAGTAGTGTTTTAATAATATTTGACCCCGTAGTAACACCACGCACTTGTTCTATTTCGGCGCGTGTAATTGGTTGCCTATAAGCAATTAGCGATAACGTTTCGAGCAATGCACGCGAATATTTGGGCGCGCGCTCTTGCCATAAATTACTTAGCCAAGGGCTTAAGCTACTACATGCCTGAAAACGATAACCACTGCCTACTTCTACCAAACGAATACCACGGGTCTGAAAATGTGTTTGTATTGCTGTTATTGCATCGTTTATACGCGCCATAGATATTGCTAAATCGCCTAAAACAACATCCTTTAGATGACGTTTACTTAACGGTTTGTCAGCAACAAAAATCACCGCTTCAATGATCTCAATTAATTGCTCATCACTAACTCGCCGACCCACCATAAACGCTCTTAAACTAATAAACACACACAGCCGACTATTATGCCAGAACTACAGCAAAGTAGGAAAACATATCGAGCAATTTAGTAAATCAAAGCCACAAAAAAAGCCAGTGCACAGCACTGGCTCCTTCCTCACACTTTAAAATGGTGTGCTTAGCTGTTATTGGCGCTTTTAAGTGCGTCGTCTTCAGCGACTGTATTGCCATATTTTTTTATGTAAGTTACAAATTCACGTTTGCTAACACGCTTGTCTTTATTTAAATCCATATAGCCAAAGTGATTTGAAATATCATCATCGTCTGCTTCTTCAACCGAAATATAGCCACTTTTATCGTTATCTAAACTCGAGAAACTGCTTTGTATTTTATCAAATTTAGTAATACCCGCTTTAAATGCTGATTCGCTTACTTCACTGTCTGTGGCAACTTTTCCGGTATTTAATTGCATGTACGCATTAAATTCATTGCGACTTATTTGATTATCCATATTGGTATCAATATTTGAAAAGTGTTGCCAAATATTATCGTCATCGGCTTCAACTTTCGAAATAAAACCATCACTATCGTTATCTAAACTTGCAAAGTCACTATCAATTTTATCTAACCCTTGGTTAGATGCACAAGCTGCTAAGCTTAACGTTGCTAAAATAGTAGTGGCTAATGTTAACTTTTTCATAAGACGTATCCTTGTAGTTAATTAATGTCAATTTAACTAATACAAGTTAAATGCCAAAAACACTAACCTTTTAAAATCAATTAGTTACAACGTAAATATAAGTATGAAAACTAACGTAGCGCATTATAGCAATGAAAGCTTTGCTTCATGCCTTGTAATTTTTGCAAAAATATTGGTGTAATATCGGACATTACAGCGAGTGTTTTTACACTTAAAAGTTCAGCCAATAACTTCCTTTTTTCGGGCGTGTTATGTAAGTGTATTTACTGATATAATTTAACGCATTATATAGAACCAATTTTAAGGTATATGCTATGAAAGTGATTTCTTTCAATATCAATGGTCTGCGTGCGCGTCTTCATCAATTACAAGCTATTATCGACAAACATCAACCCGATATTATTGGCCTACAAGAAATTAAAGTTCATGACGAAGCGTTCCCACTAGAAGATGTACAAAAAATGGGATATCACGTTTATTATCATGGCCAAAAAGCCCATTACGGCGTAGCTATGTTATGCAAAAAAGAACCTAAATCGGTATTTAAAGGCTTTGCCACTGATACTGAAGAGTCACAAAAGCGCATGATCAGTGTTACCGTAGAGCAAGACAATGGCCGTGATTTAACGGTAATGAATGGTTATTTCCCGCAAGGTGAAAACATTAATCACGAAACCAAGTTCCCATATAAACGTCAGTTTTATAAAGATTTAATGACCCACCTGCAAACAAATCATACCCCTGATGAAGACGTGATTGTAATGGGCGATATTAATATTTCACCTACCAACCTAGATATAGGTATTGGCGAAGTAAATGCTAAACGTTGGTTAAAAACCGGTAAATGTTCTTTTCAACCGATAGAGCGTGAATGGCTGGCAACATTACTTAATTGGGGCTTTAAAGACACCTTTAGAGAGCAAAACCCAGAAACCAGCGATCAATACTCGTGGTTTGACTACCGCTCAAAAGGGTTTTTAGATAACCGTGGCCTACGAATTGATGTTGTACTTGCAACACATGAGCTAGCCGCGCGTTGTATAGACACAGGTATAGATTACGAATTACGTGGCATCGAAAAGCCATCGGATCATGCCCCTATTTGGTCTGAATTTAAATAACCCTATGCTTAGCCTCCCAATGCAAGGGCTACTTTGGGCCCTTGTAATCGCTATAAGCTTATTTAGTATTGATAAAGCGACCTATAAAGCACTCTACAATGTACCCATACGCCAAACAGGAGTACTTGCATGTGCGTTGGTGTTTGCTGTTTTATGGCGCATTAAAGCTGGTATTTTAACGGGCCTTGATTTACATATTTTAGGTATTACTGCAGCTACACTTATACTCGGTTGGCGTTTAACTATTTTAAGTAGTGTTCTGGCAACGGTGCTATTAGCCGCATTTGGTTTAATTGAGTTTGAGTTACTGCCAGTGCAATTGCTTATTGGCGCATTTATTCCTATTTTATTGAGCTACTTGGCTTTTATTGTTAGTTATCAGTATTTACCGCGCCACTTTTTTGTTTATATATTTGTATGTGCGTTTATTACGGCTGGGTTTATCGCCTGTATAAAAATAGCTTTAGGGGCATTATTTTATCTTGCTATTGGTCAATATAGCTGGCAACAATTAGCAGATAATTACGTTTACTTAAGCGCTATTATTTGGCTGCCAGAAGCCATGTTAAACGGTATGGCTATTACAATTATGATCACTTATCGCCCACATTGGGTAAAAACTTTTTACGATAAGGACTACCTAGGCTCATGAGTCTTGAATATAGCTGCCCACTGTGTAGCAACTCACTAATAAAAACAGCTAATATGCTTCGCTGTGAAAACAACCATAGTTTTGACTTTGCAAAAGAAGGCTATGTAAATTTATTGCCTGTACAGCAAAAAAACTCAAAACAACCTGGTGACTCATTAGAAATGGTGCAAGCCAGGCGCGCTTTTTTAGAGCGCAACTATTATGCTTTTTTACAGCACGAACTTGGCCAAATTATTAGTGATATAGCAGCTAATAATATTATTGATTTAGGGTGTGGTGAAGGGTTTTACACCCAAGCTTTAGCTAATAATACCCAAGCCACTGTGTACGGGGTTGATATATCGAAGGCGGCGGTAAAATATGCGGCAAAACGCTATAGCAATTGCCACTTTAGCGTGGCATCTATTAGCCAAGCACCTTTTAAAAGCTACTTTGCCGATGTATTGGTCAGTGTATTCGCACCATTATTTACTCAAGAACTAGCAAGACTTGCTAAACCCGGTTCAACACTCGTAGTGGCAAGCCCCGGACCTAAGCATTTAAAAGAGTTAAAAGAGTATATTTACTCCAGTGTTAATGAACATACACAAATAGAAGTGCCTGCAATGTTTACACAAACGTCGCAAACACTTATCACAGAGCAAGTTACCTTGAACTTTAGTGACGTTAAAAACTTAATAATGATGACACCATTCGCGTGGAAGTTCAGACCCGAGCACTGGCTAGCGCTCGAAGAAAAAGGTGAGCATAGTGTCACCTTATCGTTTTATATTACACAATTTACAAGAGACAAAAGCGTAGCTGTTGCGCATATATAAAGGCAACAGGCGCTTAAAATTGCTCTTTAGTGAACGTTTTGTCCATTTTATCAAACATATCGTTAAGTAATTCTTCAAGCTCCAAGTAACGGGGCTTTTTTTCGCTGCGCTGTGCTTGATAGCCATTAGCGACCATTTTAGCATAAAGCTCGTTATACCAACGTTGCATAGCAGGCTCTAACTCGGTTTGCGCTCGTTTTCCTAACCATAACAAACCTTGTAAAGGGAGCGATATAAAAAAAAGCGCGCTTGCAATTGCTTGCGGTAAAAAGTCAGAGCCAAGATAATTTAACTGAAAAAATAACGTTAGCATGGCTAATATTGGCATTACCGTAATCGCCAACTCTGTCGCCTTTATTACTTTAAACTCAGCAAACAAGGGGGCTAATTCTTTTCGCATTGGCCATTTTTTAGCGTACACACGCCCTATTTGTACTTGCGACATCACACTTTTTTGCATCATGACTCCTCATACATAATATCAACACTACCAATAATATTGGTTGTTTTTATGGTAGTGTAACACAAATTATTTTATATGGAATTTTCATAAAAACGCACTGAATGAGTAAAAAATCACTCATGCTTTAAGGCCTTTTAGTATGAACAGGTTTCACCTGAATATTAATACATACGCTATTAAGTGCTAAATGGATCTTTTCTAAACTAATAATTTTAGACATTATAATCAGTATGTTAAACCACTTATACGCCACAATTCCCACAGTTATCCACAGAAAATGTGGACAACATAATTACCCTTACTTTTGCTAACGTAACCACAACTCGCTTAGTTACTGTTACTGCTTTAATTTAGGGTTAATAATCTATACTATAACCTTATAGTTATTGCTGTTCGTCGGGCTTTTAATGTCAAAACAAACATTACAATTGCATAGCACTGTCGATACCGATTATATATTAATAAAAAAACACACTGTAGATTTAGCTATTACCGCTTTAAAAAAAGATGGCTATAACATAATTTTTGAGTGACTTATGAAACCGCAAACAATAGATTATTTAGCTCAAAATAAATTACCTCGTCATGCCATTAATATTACTAGCCCATTTTCAGGAAAAGTAATAGCACTTAACGAACACCCCGAACCTCTTTTTCGCTTTGGCACATTAGGGCCAGGCATTATGGTACAGCTAAGCAACCATAAAATTTTAGCCCCATTTGATGGCACTTTGCTGCAAGTAAAAAATGCCGGCACCGAATTTATTTTACAAGCTAAAAACGGCCTAAAAGTACTAATTAATTTAACTATTTTGAGTTCGCAACACATTACCCATACCCACATAGCTCAGTTAAATGGTAGCAAAATATGTAAAGGCCAACGCCTTGCTTATTTTGATTTACGCGAACTTGACGCACCTATGCTAGCAAGTTTAATTTTGCTCAATGGCCACAGCCTAGGTACATTTCACTTTTCACACTCGCAGGTAAATGCGGGTGTCGATACTTTATTAACTATTATTAAAAAGAAGTAGATTTATGATCACCCTTTACGGCATAAGCAATTGCGACACTATAAAAAAAGCTAAAAAATACTTAACCGATAACAACATTGAGTTTACTTTTCATGACTATCGCAAAGATGGCGTAAACGAGAGTATGGTTAGTAACTTTGCTGATAAACTTGATTGGGAGCAGCTTGTAAACAAGCGTGGCACCACTTACCGCGCCTTAAGCGATGATGAAAAACAAAGCTTAACTAAAGAAAAAGCGATACCGTTATTAGTTGAGCAACCTGCAATGATAAAACGCCCTGTATTGGTTAATAACAACGAGTACCACTTAGGTTTTAAAGCAGCACAATACGATGAGATTTTTAAATAATGACAGATGACGTAATCGCTCTAGCGCAAGCGTTAATACAACGCGAGTCGGTAACACCTGAAGATGCTGGCTGCCAACAAATGATGAACGATAGATTGCAAGCAGTTGGCTTTAACATCGAATCGTTATTTTTTACCGACACCTTAAATACCTGGGCACGCAAAGGGACGCAATCGCCACATTTTTGTTTTGCCGGGCACACCGATGTAGTCCCCACTGGCCCTGAAAAAAACTGGCAGTACCCGCCATTTTCTGGCCTAGTTGAAAATGGTTTATTACACGGGCGCGGTGCAGCCGATATGAAAGGCTCATTGGCTGCTATGCTGGTTGCTACTGAACGTTTTGTAACAAAGCATCCAGATCATAAAGGCTCTATTTCTTTTTTAATTACTTCAGATGAAGAAGGCCCATTTATAAACGGCACTACTCGGGTAATTGACACCCTAGAAGCGCGCGGTGAAAAAATAGATATGTGTTTAGTTGGCGAGCCTTCATCTCGTGATGTATTAGGCGATGTAGTTAAAAATGGACGCCGAGGCTCACTTACCGGCTTTTTAACTGTTAAAGGTATACAAGGGCATGTGGCATACCCGCAGTTAGCGCAAAACCCTATTCATTTAACTACCCCTGCCCTCACTGAGCTAAGCCAAACAGTATGGGATCACGGTAACGAGTACTTTCCCGCCACTAGTTTTCAAATTTCAAATATAAATGGCGGCACTGGGGCCGGTAATGTGATCCCCGGGGAGTTAGAAGTACAGTTTAACTTTAGGTTTAGTACTGAAGTTACTCATACGCAATTACAACAACGCGTTAACGCTATTTTACAGCAGCATAATTTAAATTATGAATTAAGCTGGATTGTAAACGGCCAACCGTTTTTAACAGAGCACGGCCCACTGGTTGACGCCACAGTAAAGGCAATTAAATCGGTAACCGGTTTAACAACAAATCTAGAAACGACTGGCGGTACATCAGACGGGCGTTTTATTGCTCAAACCGGCGCTAAAGTAATTGAGCTTGGCCCGCGCAATGCCACTATTCATAAAGTAGATGAATGTGTAAGTACCGATGACTTAATTGCACTGTGCGATATTTACGAGCAAATTTTAGAAAACCTACTAACGTAATGAACTCAAAAAAAATAACCACAATGTGTATTACAGGAAAAAGTAATACACATTTAACCCAAATACAAAATCATCGTTTGCACTGCAATATTGTTAATGATTTTTTAGCACTGCAAAGTGCCGCAAAAGCAGCAGGGTTTGAGCTTACAATCGCCTCCAGCTTTCGTGACTTTAACCGCCAAGCGGCTATTTTCAATGCTAAATTTTCAGGTGCACGCCCTGTTTATAATAAACAACAGCAAGTTGTTGAGTTAGATGGCTTGAGCGATATAGATAAGTGTATTGCCATTATGCTCTACTCTGCACTGCCTGGCGCAAGTAGACATCATTTAGGAACAGATTTAGATGTGTTTGATAAAGCGGCAGTGAGTGATGATTACCAGTTGCAACTCACGCCCGATGAATATCAACAAAGTGGCCCATTTGAACCACTGAGCGACTGGCTAGATGCTAACTTAGCAATGTTTGGATTTTATCGGCCTTATCAGCATGACTTAGGTGGTGTAGCCCCCGAGCTTTGGCATATTAGCCATATTAAGCAGTCGCAATTACTGGTTAATATGCTTAGTCTGCCAGTGCTGTATGAGTGTATAAGTAATAGTGACTTATTAGCCAAAGAGGCTATTTTAGCCAACTTACCCATGCTTTATGAGCGCTTTATAATTAACGTTAGCCCTGTTTAGCAAACTGTTTTTTATTGAGCGTAAATACCAGTACTGCCCCTAAAATAACACTGCTGGCAACTATAAATTGCACAGTTAACTGCTCAGATAAAAACACCACGCCTGCAATGGCAGCAAGCACAGGTACACATAGCTGCACCACTGCTGCTTGGGTGCTTTTTAATTTTGGCATTGCCGTATACCAAATACTGTAACCAATACCTGAAGCTATTGCGCCACTGGCACATGCAAGTAACACCCCTTCTATACGGATACTTTTTATATAACCCATGCCTATTATTAGCAATATAGGCAAAGCAACTAAGCTGCGAATAAAGTTAAATGCAGAGGTTCTCAGTGGTGATATACAAACTTTCCCTCGTATACTATACACACCCCACGCTATGCCACTAATGGCCATAAGGGTCGCTCCAAACAATGAAGGCATTGCAGCAGAGGGCAACATTAAATAAACAAAGCCGGCAAAAGCGCTTATAAATGCCAACCATTGTAATAGGCTTAATTGCTCTTTATTATAAATTCCCCAGCCAATCATAGTAAGTTGTACTGCTGAAAATAAAATAAGTGCACCAGTGCCAGTATCAAGCTCTATATACGCGATGGAAAAACACAATGCATAAACCAGCAAACTAATACTGCTTCGCCAGCTTCCTGTATCTTTTAATATTTCGCTATTAAACGTGCCGTTACGTTTTGTAGTATTAGTATAAAGCAGCATAATAATGGCTAAACACACAGCCCCGCTAAGTAAGCGAATAATAGTAAAGTTCCATGCATCTATATACCCTTGTGCTAGCGCCATTCTGCACAATAAAGAGTTAGCGGCAAACGCAATTAAAGCACTTAAAGTGTACAACGTTGTTTTCAAAAACAATCCTTAGCTAAAATAAATACAGTTTAACACTGTCAATTCAGTGGTTTTTAGATTTAGTTATTATAATAACAGTGCAATTATTAATACGATTAACGCTTCGTTCACTGCTCGGCAGTTATGCTACGCTTTTTTACAATATTTCACATATTTTTTTAATGGGTGTATGTTAATCTTATTAAGTAAATTTAAAGGAGTGCTCAGTGCGCCGCAGCTTAATATTTAGTTTTTGTTTTATTTTAAGTGGTTGTAGTACCATAGGATTTAGCGATCTATTTAATGACTATGCGACTCAAGTAACCCCTGTAAGACAAGCAATAGAGAGTAACAACATAGCACAAGCGCAGTCGCTTATTGCTAAAAACAGTAGTATGCACAGTAGCTACTTGCTTAATCAACTAGAGCAAGCGCGCCTAGCCGACTTAGCTAACATGCAAGCCGATGCACAAAGCCAATTTGAAAACGTTTATCAACAAGTACACAACAAGCGCGAGGCTGCCAAAGTTCAGCTCAGTAGCGGGCTTGAACAAAGTAATGCTTTATTTACCAACGACTCGGCTATTACTTATATACCTGCCCCTTATGAAATGAGCATGCTGCATAGTTATAAAGCGCTTAATTACGTATATAAAAATGATGTTGAAGGTGCATTAGTTGAAGTTAGACGGGCTAATAAAGTACAAGTAGACGCACTTATTCAAAATCAGGCAGCGCTAGATTCCGCTACAAAAGAAGCGCAGCAGCATTATCCAAGTATGAGCAAGGTTACCCGAGACGTTAAAAATGGCTTTCAAAATGCTTATACTTTTTATTTATCCGCTTTATTGTACCAAAGCAGTAAACAGTATGATGATGCCTACATTGACTATAAAAAAGCACTCGAAATACAACCCAACAATATTTATTTGCAACGTGATGTACTTCGCCTTGCTAAAAAACAAGGCTTTGATCAAGACCTAAGTGAGTTTAAAAAGCGCTTTGGTGAGGCAGCAAATATACCGTCTGAACAAGGCGAAGTAGTTATATTATTTGAACAAGGCTTAGTGCTTAAGCAACACGAATTTAAATTACGTTTACCTATTTTTACCTCTGGTGGTAATGCACGTTTTTATAGCTTAGCTATGCCAGTTTATAAAGACAACGCCTATGTTCGTAGCATTAATAACATCAGTATTAATGCCCAAAACTTAGTATTAAGCCCGCTAGTGCACATAGAATCACTGGCTGCTAAAACGTTAGAAGATCAAATACCTGCCAGAATAGCGCGGCAAATACTACGTTTAGTCGCCAAAGAAAAAGTACGAGCCGAACTGGCTCGTAGCACCGGAGACGTAGGTAATATAATTGCGAACATTTATAACTTAGCCTCTGAGCAAGCCGATACACGTAGTTGGCTCACGCTACCAAATCAAATAAGTGTGGCGCGAAGTAGCTTAAACAGCGGCGCGCATTCATTAACCATAGGCACGCAAGCGCCAATAAATTTTACCGTTAGTAAGCAAAGGTTAACCTTAATTTATCTAACCTCTATAAATAACTACTTTAATTATCATGTAGTACAACTCTAGGAGCGATTATGAGATACATAATGCCATTATTTGCGGTTTTAATACTCAGTGCCTGTGCTGGCAAACCAGACACATCGGGTATAGCAATTGAGCAAGGTAATAAAACATTTAATCAGCAACTACGTGTTGATAACCCAGAGCTTGGTGAGAAACTAGCTATTAGTGACGTAAAAACACGTCAAACAAACCAATTAACTGACGTGGTAGTTACCTTAGCAAGCCAATATAAAAAGTCGCAATACTTACAGTATCAATTTAATTGGTACGACAAAGACGGCTTTGTTATTAAGGGCAATCACTCCCCTTGGCAAGCAATTACCTTATTTGGCTTTGCACAAACACAATTACCAGGCCTAGCACCCAGCCCAGATGCAGTTACCTTCTCATTAGCAGTAAGAGAAGTGTCTACCGATGCGCAAGAATTTAAAGAATAAAGGAAATAACAATGATCATACGTAAAAGATTCAAAACAGCTTCAACTTACGCGCTTATTGGTTTAAGTGCATTAGTATTAAGTGGTTGTGCAAATAAAGCGGTAGTTAGTTATGGCGACGCACAAGCCGTAGAAACCACTGACATTAACTTTGGCTCTACCGATTTACAAAAAGTAGCCAGCCAAATGACCGATTCACTATTAAGCTCTCCGGTTGTTGGCACCATGACCGCCAATAAACGCCCTGTGGTATTTGTTGAAAGAATTAAAAACAAAACCAGCGAGCACATTGATACCGAATCAATCACCGACTCTATTTCAACTCAGTTACTGCGTAGCGGAAAATTTAGATTTGTTGATATGACCCGAGTTGAAGCTATACGTGAGCAGCTTAAATTTCAAAACGAAGATGCATTAGTTAACCCCACGACTGCTGTGGCATTTGGTAAACAAATTGGTGCGCAGTATATGCTGTATGGCAACTTATCAAGCATAGTTAAATCCAATGCTGACAAATCAGACGTATACTATAAATTTACCATGCGTTTAATGGATATGGAAAGTGGCTTAGTTGAATGGGCTGACGAAACAGAAATTCGTAAAACGAAAGAAAAATCAACCTTTGGCTGGTAGTCAATAGGAGTTAATTATGAAAGCGATTACTGTATTAATGTGTACATTACTTACAATTAGCGCACCTGCATTGGCTAATTACGAGCGCAATAAAGCAGTAGCAGTACAACAAGTGCTATTTGGCGATGTGCAATCAGTGCGTAATATTACTGAGCAAGAGCTAGTACAAGATCAAAGCAATGGTTGGAAAACATTTGGCGGCGCTTTGCTTGGCGGCGTTGTTGGTAATCAGTTTGGCGGTGGCAGCGGGCGTACCGTTGCTACTATTTTGGGCTCAGTGATAGGCGGCAATGTAGCGCATAATCAACAGCAAAAAAGCCATTACCAACAAACTCGTTTAGTAGAGTTATTAATACAAGTTGAAAATGGCGATCAATTTATGGTGGTTCAAAATCAAGACCAATCAATGCGCTTTAGCAAAGGCGATAGTGTAAGGCTGGTGTATTTAAACGATAACAGCGTACGTGTTGATAAAGCCTATTAATAGCAATTATATTAACTTTAGCATAAGTAAAAACGAGCCTAAATTGGCTCGTTTTTTGTGTGTTTTAAAAGTTAGGCTTGTCGGTAATCTTTAAAAAAGCGCTGCATTTTAGTCATCGCATCCGTTAAATCATCTTTGTTGGGTAAAAACACCAATCTAAAATGATCAGGCTCAGGCCAGTTAAATGCACGCCCATGCACCAGTAATATTTTTTCAGCTTTGAGTAAATCAAACATCATTTGCTCATCGCTTTTAATATTAAAGCGCGCGGTATCTACTTTAGCAAAAGCATATAAGGCACCTTTTGGTTTTACGCAGCTAATACCCTCTATTGCATTGAGCCCGCGCCACGCTATATCACGCTGTACATACAAACGCCCGCCTGGATTAATTAGGTTGTCGATTGATTGTACTCCGCCCAATGCTTGTTGAATGGCATATTGAGCAGGTACGTTAGCGCACAAACGCATAGATGATAAAATTTCTAGGCCTTTGCGTAAGTCACTCATAACCGACGTACGCCCACTTAACACCATCCAGCCCATTCTTAGGCCAGCAGCACGGTACGTTTTTGCTAAACCGTTAAAGGTAATAATAGGCACATCGTCGCACAGTGCACCAATTGAGCTATGCGTAATGCCGTCGTATAAAATCTTTTCGTAAATTTCATCACTTAACAGTAGTAACTTGTGCTCACGCGCTATGTCAATTAACTGCTGCAGTAAATCATCGCTATACACAGCCCCTGTCGGGTTATTTGGATTGATCAATACTAATGCTTTGGTTTTAGAGGTGATTTTACTTTTTATATCAGCAATATCCGGAAACCAATCTTGCTCTTCATCACATAAATAATGCACCGGATTGCCACCAGAGAGCTTTACTGCAGCGGTCCACAGAGGGTAATCGGGAGCGGGGATCAGCACTTCATCGTCATTATTTAACAATGCCTGCGTAACCATTTGAATCAGTTCGCTAACGCCATTGCCAATATAAATGTTATCTACATCTAAATTATATAAACCGCGTTGTTGATAATGCTGATAAATAGCCACCCGCGCCGAATAAAGCCCTTTAGAATCACAATAACCTTGGGCTGAATATAAATTGCGAATAATATCGCGGTGCATATCTTCTGGCATATCAAAGCCAAACGCAGCCGGATTACCAATGTTTAGCTTTAAAACTTTTTGGCCTTCGTCTTCCATTTTTTTAGCTTGGACTAAAACAGGGCCGCGAATGTCATAACAGACACCGTCTAATTTATGACTCATTTTAATTTCTGACATTACTACCTCTAAAGGGCACGAATAACCCTTAGAATAACTTAGTAAAGACGTAAAACACTAGTCAATTTAGTAACTTAATACTGAAATAAATTCATGTTTAATGCCTAAACCTACGCCTTTACTTATCTGCTTAACGTGATGCCAACCAGTTATTTAATAGCGTTTGAGATTGCGCCACTTGCGTCATTAACTGCGCTGATGCAGCAGTGGCTTGAGCTAAGTTATCGTTATTTAAACTTTGTTCAATTTCACCCGCTACCGCGGCCAAGCTATCGGCACCAAATTGAGCCGCATTCGACTTTAAACTATGAGCGTGGCGCACCGACGCTTCTTTATCTTGCCCAATTGTGGCCAACACTTCTGAGCCTAAGCGCTCAAATTCCACACAACAAAAGTCGAGAGTAGCTGCAAATTGCTCACCTAATAACGATTCCATACTCTCTAATGCTGCTTCGTTAATACTTACTTCTGTCATATTTTAACCCTTAAAAACAATCTATACTTAATTAACCTTAATCTATAACACTCTATAGCTAAGCGTAAAAAAATCCAACTTAATTACCTTATAAATGTATAATTACTCATAATGTACCTTCACCAAAAGTAGTTTAAATGGCTCGCCCACTGTGTAATTTTTGTTTGTTCGCACTTAATACTTGTATTTGCAGTGCTGTAACCTCTATTAACAATAAAGTAAAAGTAATTATTTTACAGCACCCTAGTGAAGAAAAAGTAACAAAAAACACGGCTAAATTATTAAATTTATGCCTAGCTGATTGCCAAATAATCAAAGGCGAAAGTAATAACGACTTTGCGCAGCTTCGTGCCCTACCTGCCAGCTCAACCGTTTTACTTTACCCTAATGAGCAGGCTATAAATTTAGATAATAACGACGCGCTAAACACACTACTGCCTATTACGCACTTAATTGTTATTGATGGTACATGGAAAAAAGCCTATAAAATTTTACAGCTAAGCTCGCTACTGCAACGGTTTCAAACTGTAAGCTTTGCTAATTTACCTAAAAATCGTTACACAATACGTAAAGCTCCCCGCGCAGATAGCTTGTCAACGCTTGAGGCCGTTGCACATAGCTTACAGCTTATTGAACAGTTAAACCCTGCCCCACTTTATAATTTACTTGATGAATTAATACAAAAACAAACCCAACACATGCCTGCTCACGTAAAAGCACGTTACTTATAATTTATGATTAGTTTTTATAAATGATATTAGCGATGCGTAACTATCAAAATAGATTAAAACGCGGCTTTAGCCGTCAAGGTCCCGATTATCGTTTTGACGATCAAGTTGATTTTAGCGATATAAGAGACACTTTCGGTTTTAGATCTATGGTGGTAGGTAAATGGGTAAACAAAGAAGAGCGCTACATTAGTGCTAATTTAATTTATGATGCACTTGCCGATTTAGCACAAATACTGCACTTACCACCTAAAGCAATTGGCCTGCGCGGTAAACTCAATTTTGCGTTTGGTGCTGGCGGACAAAAGCATGTACAAGCGCATTATAATGCAGCTAGCCAAACGCTTGCACTTGCAAAAAATGCCGGCGGTGGTGCGCTCGCCCATGAATGGTTTCATGCTTTTGATCATCATATAAGTGAGCATTTATTTGCAGCAAAACCACGCTTTGGTTTTGCGTCTAAACTGTGGTTATCAAACACGCCTAATTTATCGCATCCGCTCAATAATACGCTTAATGACTTTTACAAAAACGTGTTTTTAGATGCACAGGGCATTGCTGCAAACCGATTTGTACAAACGTGCATTGAATACGATAAAGCAAAAAATATGAATTACATGAGTATGCCCGAGGAGCTAGCAGCGCGTTGCTTTGAAGCCTGTATAGCCAGCCACCCGCATATAAAAAATAGCTTTTTAGTCAGTGGGCTAAAAAGTAGTGATTTAATATACCCAGATGATGAGCACATTAACGCTGCAAATAAAGCGCTTAACCAATATTTTGAATTACTGGGTTATGCGCTTCATAAGTTAGATGAGTAAAGTGCTTTATTTAATCATTACCTGTCATCGCTAATACGACTTGCTACGGCACTGTTTTGATCTTTGTACTTAGCATCTTTACGCGTATTGTAAGGATTAGCACAAGGGCCTGTAAGTGTTTCAAAACTCATAGCACCAATTTTCATCATAGGTCTTAGTGCTAAAGGGAGTTTACCTGAGTTATAAAACTCTAAAACAATATTACCACTCCAACCGGGATCAATTCGATGCGCGGTTACATGCACCATTAAACCTAATCGTGCCAGCGATGAACGTCCATCTAGCCAGCCTACAATGTCTGCTGGCAGTGTTACTTTTTCATAGGTAATAGCCAGTGCAAGCTCGCCTGGGTGTAAAAAAAATGCTTCGCCTTCATCTAGCACAATTTCGTCGCTCATGATTGACTCCATGGCTTTATTGAGCTGATCTTTAGGGCCACTTAAATCTACATATGCTGCTGTATGTGCATGAAAAGTTCTAAATTTATTACCTAAGCGTAAGTCGGCAGTAACACCCGAAATCATCTCATCTGTGGGTGCAGGCTCAATAACAATACGGCCATCGTTTAGGTATTCTTTAATATGTGTATCTGAAAGTCTCATGGTGTATTAATCATCCGTAATCACAATCTCTACCGAGTTGTGATGCTGTTGATAGTAAAGCGTGCTGGCTATAAGCCGCGCTGCTGCGCTGTAAGTTTTGCTTATTGCTGCAGTGTTATCGCAAGCAATAAGTTTGCCCTGCTCAGAGTATTCTCGAATATCTATTGCAAGCGGAATATGTGATAGCACAGGAACGCCGTGCTTGTGTGCTAGTTTTTGTGCGCCATCTTTACCAAATACGTGGTTTGCCTCGCCGCAGTGGCTGCAAATGTAATGGCTCATATTTTCAATTAAGCCCAGCACTGGCACGTTTACTTTATTAAACATGGCGATGCCTTTTTGCGCATCGGCTAAGGCTAAATCTTGGGGTGTGGTAACAATTACTGTGCCACTTGCCGGTACTTTTTGGCTCATAGTAAGTTGAATGTCACCCGTACCTGGTGGCATATCAACAATAAGGTAGTCAAGCTCGCCCCAATCAGTTTCATTTAGTAGCTGGCTAAGCGCCCCCGATGCCATAGGCCCGCGCCATACAGTGGCGTCATCGCTGGGTACTAAAAAGCCGATTGATTGTGCTTTAATACCGTTTGCATCAAAAGGCTGTAACTGTTTGTTATCTTTAGTGATGGGCTCTGCGCCTACCAAGCCTAAAAGCATAGGGATTGACGGGCCATAAATGTCGGCATCTAAAATACCAACTTTTGCGCCTTCGCTGTGCAGCGCGCCTGCTAAATTAACAGCAGTAGTCGATTTACCCACCCCGCCTTTACCTGAGGCAATAAGCACAATATGTTTAATTGTTTTAAATTTTGCAGGCTCTTTAAGCTCTACCGTGGCCGACACAGTTACTGCCACCTTGAGAGCGTTAGTAACATGCTCTGCCACCATTGGCATTTCTGACTGTGCAGCAAATGGCAAAATTAAAGTAATAGTGAGCGATTTATCGTCGTTTTGGGTGATATTCTTAATGAAGCTTTCATCAATACCCACAGCAAAAGCGGCACTACGATACGCGGCTAAAGCAGCAAAGATCGGTTGTTTTTGCACCGATTTAGAAGAGAATAGTTTCGACAGTCCAAACATAGTAATTAAATAACGTTTCTTTGATGAAAAGTGCCTCGGAATTATGTAACATTCAGGGCATTAACACCAGTCAATTAATACAAATCCACAAGCTGTTGCGTTGTTAGCGCTCAGCTTGTAAATAAATTAATGATTTTCATCCGTTCCTTAATAGGAACCGTCAATTCGGAATGATTATGGCACAGCGAAAGATCCTGATTACCAGCGCATTACCTTATGCAAATGGCCCTACTCACTTAGGTCATTTATTGGAATATATTCAAACTGATATTTGGTCACGTTTTCAAAAACTACAAGGCCACGAAGCCTATTATGTTTGCGCCGACGATGCCCATGGCACGCCTATTATGCTTAACGCGCAAAAGCAAGGGATCACGCCTGAAGAAGCGGTAGAAAAAGTAAGTATTGAGCGTCAACGCGACTTTGCCGACTTTAATATTAAGTTTGATAATTATCACAGTACCCACAGCCAAGAAAACAAAGAGCTGAGTGAGCTTATTTATAATCGCCTAAACGATGCAGGGCATATTAAAAGGCACACTATTTCGCAGTTATTCGACCCAGAAAAAGGCATATTTTTACCCGATCGCTTTGTAACCGGTACGTGCCCAACCTGTAAGTCTGAAAATCAAAATGGCGACAACTGCGACTCATGTGGTGCAACATATAGTCCTACAGATTTAATTAACCCGCGCTCGGTTATGTCTGGTGCTGAGCCTATTTTAAAAGACTCTGAGCATTACTTTTTTGATCTGCCAGCATTTGAAGGCATGTTAAAAGAGTGGTTACACTCGGGTACTATTCAGCAAGAAATGGCTAACAAGCTTGATGAATGGTTTACTGATGGCCTGCAACAGTGGGATATTAGCCGTGATGCGCCTTACTTTGGTTTTGAAATACCAAACGCACCAGGTAAATACTTCTACGTTTGGTTAGATGCGCCTATTGGTTATATGGCCAGCTTTAAAAACCTGTGTGATAAAAAAGGTATCGACTTTGATGCTTTTTGGGCTGCAGATTCAGACGCTGAGCTTTACCACTTTATTGGTAAAGACATTATTTATTTTCATAGTTTATTTTGGCCAGCAATGTTAGAAGGCGCTAACTTTAGAAAGCCAACTAACGTATTTGCCCACGGTTTTGTTACCGTAAATGGCGAAAAAATGTCTAAATCGAAAGGCACGTTTATTAAAGCGCGTACTTATTTAGATAATTTAAACCCAGAATATTTACGTTACTATTACGCGGCAAAATTAAGCGGCGGCATTGTTGATCTTGATTTAAACCTAGAAGACTTTGCGCAACGCGTAAACTCAGACCTAGTAGGTAAAGTAGTAAATATAGCAAGCCGTTGTGCAGGCTTTATTACTAAAAAGTTTGATGGCAAGCTAAGCGCAACCGTTATGCAACCCCAGTTGCTTAAAGAATTTCAAGCAGCTGCACCAAGCATTACAGCCCATTACGAAAACCGTGAGTTTAGCCGTGCAATTCGTGAAATAATGGCGCTTGCCGACAAAGCAAACCAATTTATAGATGCCGCAGCACCTTGGGTACTCATTAAAGACGAAACTAAACAACAAGAAGCGCACGAAGTTTGCTCATTAGGGCTTAACTTATTCCGCGTGTTAATTACCTACTTAAAGCCTGTACTGCCTGAAATGGCCGATAACGTAGAAGCATTCTTAAATGACGACCTTACATGGGACGGCGTGCAAAATGCATTAGTAAGCCACCCAATCAATAAATTTAAACCGTTAATGCAACGTGTAGAAATGGACAAAGTAAATAAAATGGTTGAGGAGTCAAAAGAAAGCTTAGAATCAAAAGTGACTATTGACCCTAATAGCCCACTGGCTAAAGAGCCAATTTGTGATGAAATTGAATTTGACGACTTTGCAAAAGTAGACTTACGCGTAGCAAAAATTGCTAAAGCTGAGCACGTAGAAGGCGCCGATAAACTACTTAAGCTAACACTTGATTTAGGCGGCGAAACGCGCCAAGTGTTTGCGGGTATCAAATCGGCTTACGCTCCAGAGGATATTGAAGGTAAGCTTACTGTTATGGTTGCTAACCTTAAACCACGAAAAATGCGTTTTGGTATGTCAGAAGGCATGGTATTAGCTGCAGGGCCTGGCGGTAAAGAGATTTACATTCTTAACCCAGACGACGGCTCAGAGCCTGGCATGCGTGTAATGTAAGCTTTGCTTATATATTAAAAGCCGCTGAATTTATTAGCGGCTTTTTTGTAAGTAAATTATTAACCTAACTTATAGGTTATATTTATTTTAGCTAAATGAATAACTAAGCATTGCGAGCTAATATAAATTATCCAATTTATATACCTAATTTGTGGAAAGTACCCTTCACCGCTATTCCCATAAATCCAATATAAACCAATTAATGCATCGGCAATTGCCGCTAATACTAACCCTAAACTAACCAGCCATACTCCCAAAGGCGCGTTTAACCTGCGATATGTATTAAGCAGTACTAAACTCATTAATCCCACACTGGTTATAACAAAACTATGAAGCCCGGTTAATAGCAGTACATAATAACCTGCCTCTGGAATATGCATAAAATAAAAACAAAGCAGCGATATTAATAGCGTGCCCCCTAAATAAGCAGCCACATAATATAATGGATACATAACTAAACTACGGCTCGCCAGTAGTACAGCAATAAAGAGTAAGCTGTATCCGGGTACAAAAAACCACACAGAGTCAGCTAAATAGTCGTGCTTAATTACCTCGTTATAACGGTAATATTGATTGCTTAAATTAAAATTTACCACGTCTCCACAAATGCATAAGACTAAGGAGGCCATGCATAATAGGGCGATATAACGTTGTTGTTTGTTTTTAGTGTGTTTATATACCCAGCGGGTAATACTGGCGCTATTAAATAACAGAATAATTAAGGTTATTATTTCAATAGCTAAAAGCACTTTACCCTGTGGTGAAGGCCATAAACCATATATACCTGCAGCCCCTACAAAAATAGCCGCTAACCAAGCTAAAAACGAAAGCGTAATATGTTTATTCATAAAAACAACTCCAGTAAGCTGCTTTACGTTATTGTATATTTTTGTCAGGGGTAGATTCTGCTTTCATAGTTTGCATCTCTTTATCGGCTTTTAGCTTACATACGGCCAACTGCTCTAAACGCATGTTTTTAATTGCTTCTAGCGGATCATCAAGCGCCCTACTTTGCTGCGATAATGCATATTCAGCGCTGTCATCATTTTTAATTGTCATTATTAGCTACCTTATTATGTAATTTATATTTTGGGTTTACCATCATTTAGCTAAGCTCTTTGCAGCTATAATTTATACAGTACTTTAATTAATCTGAGCTTCGGATAATTAGCGATAAAAAAGCTTGAACAAATTATTGCCCAGCTGTACATTAGAAGCCTCTAATATATAAAGGTGTATTATGCGCTCTATTTTATTATTTACCAGCTTGTTTGTTTCATCAAGCGTATTAGCTAATAGCGACGATGCGTACTTTGCTCGTAGCACTGTTAAAGCATTTTCAACTGATTTAAAAAATGTTTTAGTAAGTACCATGAAAGCAAATGGCCCTGTTGCAGCAATTGAAGTATGCAATATTAGTGCGCCGGCTATTGCACTACAACACAGTGCGAATGAGTGGGAAATTAGTCGTACATCATTAAAAGTGCGTAATCCTAATAACCAAGCTAACGAGTGGCTAAATTCAATACTGCTCGATTTTGAGCAGCGTAAAGAAAATGGCGAACCTATAGCAAGTATTGAACATCAAGAACAAAAAGCCGATGCTTGGTATTTAGTTAAAGCAATTCCTACAGGGCAAGCTTGCTTAGCTTGCCATGGTAGTGAATTAAAGCCTGAAGTAAAAAATAAATTAACTGAGCTTTATCCAAGTGATAAAGCAACTGGTTTTAATTTGGGAGATATACGAGGCGCTTTTGTTGTAAAAAAACACCCTTAAATACCATTATTATTCAAACTGTTAAACCTCTTACCCTGAGTGCTGGTTAAGTATTAATACTGGGGTTACTCTGCCTTATTTAACACATATTAAAGTAAGTGTTCCACAGGCAGATAGCCAAATAACCAAGCCTGAAAACGTACCCAGGTGCTGGCCTCTGGCTCAGCGTTTTTACTTACCACTTTAGTGGGTGTAATTGATTCATCTAACCACAGTAAGTCGTGATTAAAACCCCACCAATTTTCAGTTTTAGTGACATCTAACCGCCATGCATGGCGAGGTAACTCTTCTAAAAATATATCTGCTGCTGTGCTTGCCATTTTGTCACTATAAATTACAACACCTATTTCGGTATTTAAATTAATTGAACGTGGATCTAAGTTCATTGAGCCAACAAAAAGTGTATTACGATCAAAAATCATTGTTTTGGCGTGTAAGCTCGCTTTTGATGAACCAGCTAAATCGGTGATTTTTTTATGTTTTGCTTTATCTTTAGATTTAATTTTAGGCTTAGACTTAGGTTTTACTGTAGCGCGTAACTCCCATAATTTAACGCCCGCCTCTATAAGTGACTCACGATAGTTTGCATAGCCGGCGTGCACAACGGGTACGTCGTTGGCCGAGAGCGAATTGGTTAAAATGGTCACATTAGCACCGGTATTAATCCAACGTTTTAAGCTTGCAACGCCTGCATCACCGGGAATAAAATAAGGTGAAACAATTAATGCTTCACTGTGTGCATCATTAAGTAAATTACTTAATGCTGGGGCCATATAACCGGTATTATCATCACTCACATTCATTATTTTATCAGGATGATCGTATACTAATTCAGAGTTTGCCCAGTAAAGTGCTAGCTGTCCGCGTAGCAAATTATCAATAATATCCAGTGACTCTAAACGCCGTAGATAGGCTTTACTTTGCTCACTAGTATATATTTTAGCGAGTTGTTTTCGTACTTGTTCTAGTTTAGCTGCACTCGATGCAGGCGCTATATATTTAATCGCTACCGAGAGTGAATGATTCCAATATAAATCAAATGCAGTGGCCACACGCGGGGCAAATTCCCCCACGCCAAGTACATCTAAGTCAGAAAAGTTAGTGTAAATATTGGCAGAAAAATAAGTATCTCCAATATTACGGCCACCAATAATAGCCGCCTGATTATCAACAATAAACGACTTGTTATGCATGCGCCTATTGATCTGTTTAAAATTAGTTAAAAAATCAACATAAGGTAAAGTGCGATTTGAAAACGGATTAAATAACCGTACTGACACATTAGGGTGTTGCACCAAGGCACTAAATAAAGCGTCTTGGCTTTCGTGGCCAAAGTCATCTAGTAACATGCGTACCCGCACGCCTCTATCGGCTGCACGAAGTAAGTAATGAGTGAATATTTTGGCCGTAGTATCGTTATGAAATAAGTAATACTGCACATCAATAGACATTTCGGCTTTTTCTATTAATAACAGCCTAGTTGCAAATGCATCAAGGCCATCACCAAGTAGATAGAACCCTGAGCTCGCAGGGTGTTTACTCGCCTCTAATGCTATGCCTTTAGCTAAGCTAGTATTTTGCGTTTTGCTAAATGCATAGCTAGGTTCGGCTTGAACCTTAGGATAACTAGCGCAGCCAAAAAGCATGCTTATAACCATAAATAAACAAAGGGAAATTGCCGATAAATATCGCATAAATGCTATCAGTTCTCATAATATGTGAGCCTAGTTATATAGGTGATTTAAATAATTATACTATTATTGGGCTGGTTTCTCGATAGTGTTAACTTTACTTGCCCTTTTTTTAACTGAGTAAATTGTAAAAGGTAGCATAATTAATTGATTTAATAAAAAACCAAATACTAGCCCAAACGCAATACCGGTAAAAGTAAGCGGTATGCCTAATTTAAAGTTATCAATAGTATTTTTTAATATACCGAAACGGGTGGGAGTAAACATATAAATTAGTTTTTCAAAAAAGTTACCCTGTTTAAATATAGTCATTCCACCTTCTAAATCTGAAAATAAATCAAGGGTTAACAGCTTTTGTTGTGCATCAGTTTTAACACTTGGCTCGCTATTGCGTAAGTGTCTATCAATCATTGCTTTAACACTGGGAAATGCATGCATTTGGGCGGTGGCTTTATAACCATCAACTTGCCATTTTGTTGCCTGATACAAGCCTGCTAAATGTTGCTGATAATGGTCCGTAAGTTGCGGTACTTGCAACGCTATAATTAACGCAACAGCAAAGGTTAGCTTATCAAATATTCTTACTATCATGATTAATTCCCCTTAGCATTTGCGTATTAAAGTTAAAAGTCTATTTATAAATTTAATCTAAAAAGCGATCACTTATGTCCTCTGCTGGCAACCAACAAGCATTTGTACGCCCAAACCACTTATAACGTCTAGCACCAATAAAATCATAACCCCAATCTCGTAATGGCCGAGGTATTATGAGTAACACTTGCAACAACGGCCATAAACCCGATAACTGCCCAGCAGTACGAAGTGCCGCTGTTGACTTAAACCAAATGCCACTATCGTCAATAAGCACCACAGAACCCAGCTTACTTGTAGCTTCACTTCCCTGCTGCTTAAGTAAGTTTTTTGCTACAGTTGACTGCAATGACGCAAAGCGAAATTTTTTATATGGATCATGCTCAATCACGAAGCGTACCGAGCCTGTGCATAAATTGCATACGCCATCGAACAGTAATATAGGCGATTTTTTAGTCTTTAAGCTCATATTATTGACTCTGCTGAACAGGTGTTAAAAAATAGCAGGAATATCAAGCTACTATAATTACCATCAATTTACATTCGTTTTATTACTTTATGCAATACAACTCAATGGTCTAACCCGGGTTTTTATTTAGCTGCTAAAATACAAACACGCTTATTCAAGCGCTTTTAATAATCGATCAGTTCGCGGTAAATAATAGTTATCGTAATCAAGCGATACAATTACTCGCTCTGCTTTACCTAACATTTCGCTACGCGGGATCAAGCCTATTACGCGAGAATCGGCACTGTTATCGCGGTTATCACCCATGGCTAAATAGTAATTATTCGGGATTGTGATTTTATCAAACCCTGCTAATCGCGACGCTCTATTGGCTACTCTTATTGAGTGTTTATGACCGTTTAAGTTTTCAATTTTATCAAGTGAACCTAAATTACTGTGCAAACGAGCATAGTTAAGCTTTTTACCATTAATAATAAGCTCGTTATGCTCAAGCGACACAGTATCGCCAGGTACGCCTATTACCCGCTTTATTAAGCGGTTATCAGCTTTTTTTGAATCAAATACTATGATATCACCTGCTTGTGGGTCGCCTAACTTCATTAGTGGTATATGCGTAAAGGGTAAGCGTAAGTCGTAAGCCATTTTATTTGTTAAAACTCTGTCGCCTACTTCAATGGTGGGCCGCATAGAGCCTGTAGGTACTTCGTACCAATCGGCAACTGCACTTCTAAATACGCTCATTAACGCTATAAATATGATTAATGAACGGTTATTTTTCCAAAATTTAATCAGTGTTTTCATACAATATTCCCACCATTTTATCGACTAAAACTAAGACGCTAAAAATCAATCGCAGTTCAATTGCTAATGTAACAAAACATGTTTAAGGTGAGCTAAAGTACCAAGGTATAAGGTTATACCTTGGTTAAAAGTGCGGAGGGATTACTGATTTAACTTATCTTTTGCGGCTTGTACTTTCGAAAAGTCTAAACCTAACTCGTCTGTCGCTTCTTTAATTAAGTGCGGCTGAGTCATCACTACTGCCATTAGTTGCTGTAGTTTTTCAGGTGGTATACCAAGTTGTTGCACCATGGCCATTGCCATCATTGGGTTTTGCGTTAATGCTTCAAATAGCTCGGCTATTTGCTCGTCGCTAACATTATGCTCTTTTAAAGTGGCGATAATTGGATTCATTATTAACCTTATTATGTGTGTTATAACTAAATTATATTGACTACCAGAGACATAAACAATGCCTATACATTACACGTACTGGTTTATTCTACACTTAACACTACTTTACCGGCGTTTTCATTGCGCTCTAAAATAGCATGAGCCTCGCTTGCTTGGCTCCAAGGTAGCACTTTATATAAATTAAAATCGTAGCTTTTACTTGCAAT
Organism: Pseudoalteromonas sp. 20-MNA-CIBAN-0454; assembly: GCF_040308685.1. NCBI lineage: Bacteria > Pseudomonadati > Pseudomonadota > Gammaproteobacteria > Alteromonadales > Pseudoalteromonadaceae > Pseudoalteromonas > Pseudoalteromonas sp. 20-MNA-CIBAN-0454. The sequence goes on from NZ_JBEOOB010000001.1 coordinate 25,592, forward strand.
ATCGCTATAAAAACGCGCTACAAAATCATCTCTTAATGCGCGTTTAAACTCTATACTACGGTTTCTAAGTGTTGATGCATGAAACGAGATACGTTTTTGCAGTAAACGGGCAAAATCAACTTCAGCAAAACGACCATCTAAAAATGCCAGCATTACAATTTGGCAATCCATAGCCGCAACAGCCGCATTTTTGTTTAAATAACTACCCGAAACAGGATCTACAATTGTGTTAGCCGTTAGGTTATTAGCCTTCATATATTCTACAAAATCAGTGGTTTTATAGTTTATAGCATGATCGGCGCCCAGTGCTTTGGCATGTGCACATTTTTCATCTGAACCTGCGGTTATAACCACAGTTGCCCCTGCGCTTTTAGCCATTTGAATTGCAGCACCACCCACACCGCTTGCACCTGCATGAATTAACGCCGTTTGCCCAGCTTGTAATTTACCTAATTCAAACAAAGCACCAAATGCTGTTAAATATACTTCACTTATTGCAGCGCCCTCTCTCATAGACACGTCATCTGGTAACTCCATTAGCTGTTTGGCATCAACCGCAACATATTCACTGTAAGCACCACCAGCACATAAAGCAAAAACGCGTTTATTAAGCCAAATTTTATCAACTTTACCACCAATATCGCAAACGATGCCTGCGCACTCTAATCCTAATATTTGGCTGTCATCTTTTGGCGCCGGATACTTACCTTGGCGTTGCATACAATCGGCGCGATTTACACCAATGGCGGCTACTTTTACCAGTACTTCATGGCTCTTTAAAACCGGTTTATTGGTTTCACTAAATGCAAGTATGCCATCTTCATGAGAAATGTATTTCATTGCCACTCCTAAGCTTTATATAACTAAACGCTATTACTAAACGTTGCATAACTAAATTAATGTAATTTATATATGGGGATCAAAACACCTTATTTAAAGCGCCAACTTTGTTTATATGGATACACGTCGGGTAAATAGCCTTGTTGTACCTGTTGTTGGCACGTTTGCCAAAACTGGGCGTTAAATAAATCGCTGTGATGACTATTAAAAGCATTAAATGCCAATTCATTAGCACTAAAAAACACTTTAAATTGACTCGGGAAAATATCATTTGGCTCTATATCAAAATACGAGTCTGAACTTAGCTCTTCTAGCGCATTTTGCGTTTGCGGCACTTCTCTAAAGTTGCAATCGGTAAGTGGGCAAATTTCGTCATAATCATAAAAAACTACCCGCCCCCAGCGCGTAACACCAAAGTTTTTCATCAGCATATCCCCAGGGAAAATATTAGCACCGGCTAAGTCTTTAATTGCTCTGCCGTAATCTAGCATCACTTGTGCAAGTGCTTTGCTGTCGCAATCATTTATATATAAATTAAGCGGGGTCATTTTTCGCTCAACATAAACATGTTTTAAAATAAGCGCCTTGCCCGAAATAATTAAACTGGACCCAATGTGCTCTTTCATTTGTTGCAGCAACTGCTCGCTAAAGCGGCTCAAATCAAACGCTAAATACCTAAACTCATGCGTATCTACCAGTCGCCCTACTCTATCGGCTTGTTTTACAAAGTTGTATTTTTCTTTTACTTGCGCTTTAGTGGCGGTTTTTGGTGCGCTAAATTTATCTTTAATTACTTTATAAACATGGTCTGAGCCAGCAATAGTAAACACTAGCATTACCATACCCGGTGTACCTGGCGCAGCCACATACTTAAAGCTCGCGGGGCTATTTTTAGTGGTATCTACTTTATAACGATAAAACTCTGTTTTGGCATGTTTTATAAAGCCAATCGCATTAAATAGCTCAAAGCGCTGTTTATGCGGCATAAGTACACTTAAGTAATCTACATAACGCGCTGGTTGGTCGGTATCGACCATAAAATACGTGCGCGCAAATCCAAATAGTAAACTTAGCTGGTCGGCGCCCATCATTACCGCATCAATTTTAAGCCCCTTGGGGGTATTTAAAATGGCAATAGCAAAGGGCATATTATCGCCATTTTTAGCAATGCATCGGCCTATTAAGTAACAGGCTTTGTTTCTATAAAAATGTGAATATGCATATTCTATATAGCCGTCATTTAAGTTTATTAACTCATAAACTTGTCGACATTGTTGCTTAGCACCTTGCGTTAAAGTAGCCTGCAGGGTGGCAACATCTTGGTTTAAATTACTAAATGGCACTCTAAAAACCTGATTAGTGATCAGCGTTTTTATTGCGCTATTAAAGCCATGCTGCAATGAAATACGTTTAACTAAGCTGTCGTATGGTCGAGGTTGAGTACGATATTTAGCTTTTAATACAAATAAATGCACAGTACGTATTTTTTTATCGTCCCAAATAGCACCAAAGGTAGAATTAAAAAAAGTATGCGCTATTGGCTCGTTTTCATGATTTTTTACCATGTTGCCATAAATATTTTTAGCTAATTGCCAGGTCTGTGGGCAGCTTAACTCCGCGTAGGCAATAACCTTTACCGCTTCACTTACACTTTTAACTTGGCGCTCATACACTTGTAAGCGCTCGCGCATAGCACTTTGTACCTCGTGATATTGTCGCTGTTCAAAGCGGCTTTGTGCGCCTAAGGTTATATTTAAAAAGGTGGCAAACATAGCTTCAAACCCAGCAAAAACGGCGCGCGCTAACTTAGTCGCAATCACATCTTGCACTGTACTATTTTGCAGTTTATTCGTTATTGTATCTGGCATATTTACTAGGCTTATTACGGCTATTATTTTTTAGTTGTTTACACCTTAGCAAGCAGGCTTTAATTTAGATAATTAATACAGTAAATAAATAAGATTGATTAAATGAATATAAGAAATGTCGATCTCAACTTGCTTGTGTACCTAAACGTACTAATAGACGAAAAAAGTGTTTCTAAAGCGGCTAATAAACTCGCACTTACCCAACCTGCTATGAGTAATGCGTTAAAGCGGCTGCGTGACTTATTTGACGACCCGCTTTTGGTGCGGGCTTCAGGCTCTATGGCGCCCACAGCAAAAGCGCTGGCACTAAAGCCCGAAATAGAGTTATTACTTAAAATGGCTGAAGAAATTACTCAGCCCACTGAGCTATTCGATCCGACAAGTGCCAAAGTAACGTTTAGAATTATGGCAAACGATTATTTAGAGTCGACGTTAATCGCCCCTTTTATAACTGAGCAGTTGAGTAAAAACCCAGGAATAAACTTTGATATACTCAGCCCAAGTGATGTAAATCTGCAAGATATGGAAAAAGGCACCATAGATTTAGCAATTAACCGCTTTAATGGCCTACCACGCTCGTTTCACCAAGCTACGGTTTGGCGCGATAACTATTGTTGTTTAACGCACCCCAATAATCAATTTTTACAACAGTCGAGCCTAGAAGATTACTTAAAAAGCGAACATATTTGGGTAAATCGTGCAGGCTGGGGGCCTGAGCCCGCTGTTACTAATAAATCTGGTAAGCAAAAGTTAGGATGGGTAGACGAAGCACTGTGGCAATTAGAACAAACTCGAAAAATACGCGTTTTTACACGCCATTATATGATTGCCAGTTTACTGTGCCAGTCAGATAAGTTAATTGCAACATTACCACGTCGCCAAGCTAAGCTGTTAACTACGCATACTAACTTGGTTATCAGCCCAGTACCTTTTCAAATTGTACCTATTGAGGTAAAAATGATCTGGAGCCCATTGTTGCATCATGCATCGGCGCACCAATGGTTACGCAGAGAACTGCTGGAATTTGCAAAAACAATTGCCGACAGGTAGTAATACTAGTGCAAAGGTATATAAAATTTACAACGAGTAACTTGCACAGTAGGTGTTGCAAATTACTCGTTAAATTCGCCTAAACTTAGGCTTTAATGCGTATTAATAAGGCTTATAGCGCTGTACATGTTTCAATTGCATCACCGGTGCTACCATCTTGCATATGGCTAAACAGCGTGCCTTCAGAGCCAGTTCCTGATGCTTTAGTCCAAAACTCGTACTTGTCATTCATATAGCGCGCACCACTGGCCGACACAGCAATCTTCATTTCGTATTCCGTACCTAAATAGTCAACTGTTGCAGTGTCTGTAGAGGGGTAAGTTACCGCCATTGTATTACCACTTTCACACTGATAGTTATGCACTATTACCGCTGTTTGTGCCGTGTTTTTTACGTCGGTGTGGCTGTTGTCTTGTGGCTCATTACCACAAGCCGAAAGCATTAATGTGGTGATAATAATAGCAGGAGCAAAAATTTTCATAGCAGTCTCTTTATTGTTAGTTAGTGGTTAAACCATTGCCTGTGTAACAAGGTTATTGTTAAGTGTTATCTGTTAACTTACTAATAATAGATACTTATACCAGTGTGGTTAAGCCTCTGTATCTAGTTTGTAAAATTAACAACTGTGGCTACTGTAAGCTAATTAGGCTTAATGTAGCCTTGCTAAACACACTAAAATTCGTCGTAATTTAACAGTATTGATATAATCAATATCAGTTATTGAAAACAACAATTTTATTAATACTAGAGTTAGCGCTAGAGTGAAGTTAAGCCAACTAACTAAGAGTAATAATTATGCAAACTTCATCAAGCTTCACCCAACAAGACGGATTGTTTATTAATAGCCATTTTCATCAATTTATTGAGCAGCAGTTAGCACCACTAGCGGCGATGCCAAGCGATGATATTTATCAGGTGCTTGCCACTTTAGTAGATGAATTTGGCTGTACTTGTCGTAAAACTAAACATAATGCGGATGATGTTTTAGACGTGCAAACATTGCTTAATGCTTATCAGCATAATAACCACCCTTATTGCAATGTAGACTCGCAAACAACAGAAGCTGTTCTGGATGAGCATTGCTGCCAAGTTCCGGCCATTATTGTAGTTGCGTTAATGGATACGCTTAGCGGCACATTTAATACCGACCAAGATGCACATGCTATTTATCATCGTGCTGCGCAGTTAACTAATCGTGCATGTACGCATCGCGTAAACCTTGTTAACGTATCTGCAGCCTAATAATGGTGTTGTTTAAAAGTGCTCGATGACCCTAAGTGCAAAGTCTGTACAGCTTAAGGGCATCGAGTTATGAGGCTCAGATAGCAAATCAAACGTAACCTCTCCCGCCGCTAACGTGCGCTCTAAGGCATTTTCTATTAAATTAGCCGCCTCATGCCACTGCATAAACTTAAGCATTAATACCGCACTTAAAATGCTGCTGCTCGGATTCGCTTTATTTTGCCCAGCAATACGCGCAAATGTACCGTGCGTGGGCTCAAAAAATGCTACCTCATTATTTAAATTAGCCGCCGGCATTATGCCTACTCCACCTACTTGTGCGCTAAGCATATCTGCTAAAAAGTCACCATTTTGATTAGTCGTTGCAACTACATCAAATTGCTCTGGGTGCATTAAACACTGCTGTAACATGTTATCGGCTATAACTTCTTTAATTATAAGTGGTGGCTGCCCTTGTCGTGGAATATGTAACCAACGGCCGTTTTCATCATCAATGGCTTGGTATTCACGCTTAGCGAGTGCAAAGCCCCAGCGTTTAAATGCACCATCAGTAAATTTAAGCACATTACCTTTGTGCACTAAAGTCAGCGATTCGCTGTTATTTTTTAGCGCGTAATTAATTGCGTAACGTACTAGGCGCTCTGAGCCTTCTTTAGAAATGTTTTTAATGCCAATTCCGCATTCTTGGGTAAACCTTAAACGCGTAACCCCCATTTCTTCGCATAAAAAATCGAGTACTTTTTCGCTTTCAACACTACCAGCTTGCCACTCTATACCCGAGTAAACATCCTCACTGCTATCGCGCAACACAGTGATATTAGTTAAATAAGGATTTTTTAACGGCGATGGCAATGCACTAAAGCCTTTTATAGTGCGCATATTGACAAATAAATCCATTTCTTGTCTAAGTGCAACGTTAAGCGAGCGAAAACCACCACCCAAAGGAGTCGTTAATGGCCCCTTAATCGCTATTTTACATTCTCTTACTGCATTTATTGTTTCTTGTGGAAACCAATCACCATCATATAGTTTGGCTGCTTGCTCACCATTGTATACCTGCATCCAATGAATTTTTCGCTTTGCTTGGTAACAATGCGCTATCGCGCTATCAACCACTTTTCGCATTACAGGCATCACATCTTGGCCTACACCATCACCATCAATGTAAGCAATAATAGGTTGCAACGGAATTTGCCATTGGCCATTTTTTGCTATTTTTATGCTTTGCCCCTGTTCGGGCACATTAATATGTTGATACTGCAAAGCTAACATCCATCAAAAGTACATTACCCTCGATTAAAGCATGTTAAATTAAGCGTGTCTGCAGTTGCTTTTTATAGCGACTATTACAGTAATGAATAGTCAGAACTTGCCATTTTATAGCTGTTAATAAATGAGTTTTTGAATTGGCGCAGCTTATAATAATTAAAACTGTAAAAGTAATCTTAGTGGTTTTTATACGCACTTATTATTTGCAGCCGGGCATTTTTAATGCGCTTCGCTATTCGCTGTTTTTATAACTTTATAAAAATATTGGTAACCATATTCACTAAAATTTTGTGACTGCTGATTCATAAAGCCATGCAGGTATAGTGTTTTTAAACAGCGCACATTGTTTTTGGCCGATAAATTAGTTATTAATTCATCTACATTAAAGTGCGGTTCAAACCCAGGGAAAATGAATTCACATGGATGAATAGCATCTATATTTAAATAATTACGTATTTGCGTAGGATAAAAAGCAATTACTTTTTTAAGATGTGTAGTTGTAGTACTCGCTTGTGCCCGCCATGCAGCGCTAGCACCGGCACTAAATGCAATACAAATAGTGGGTTTGCTTAATTTATTAAAATATTCTTCGAGCTTGGCTGCATATTCGTCATGGCCACAGTGTTTAATAAATAACTTATAGTATTCCTCTTCATTTTCAAGGGCTTGATGAACTCCATTATAGGGGTCAACTATTTGGTTTTCAGCATTAAAGTGCTTAGCTAATTGCTGTAAACAAGGTGTTTTACCGTAAATATCGCTGATAACTAGGTATTGCATCATTTCCCTTTTAAGTTATTGATAGTGGCTGTCATAAATAATATAACAAAAAGCTTGCATATAAAATACAACTGGGTTACCTTCCCTCTCTGGTTTAAATAAACCACCGCGGTTAACCATTTACCCTGATCCAGTAAGCCCCGCAAAACGTATATTCAAAAGCTAAGTTATTGTACGGCGAGAACCCCTTAAATAATACCGAGATGATTTTATTATCATCGCAAAAGTGTCATAAAGATCGTCAACACTGTAATGAAGCTAAACACAACATCGTTAATTTATTAACTGCATATAGCTATAAAAAATAGCGCAGAATAAATAACAAGAATAAAGTGAGTTTTATTATGTCTTATAAATATAACGGGTCTATGATCCAAATTGCACATCCAGTGCAGTCAATTTCAGTAAACAAACATCGTGTAATTTTTAGTGATACACAAGGTTTAAAAAATGCATTGTTTCAAAAAGCAAGCGATGCGCGTCAATTTGTTAAATGGCTAAAAGCCAGCTAACCTACACTGATTATAATTTGCCTACTTATTAGCGCAATAATCAAAATTAAATGCCAGCCTTGTTGCTGGCATTTTACTTTTTATCACTTTATTAGCTACACTTAAGGTTAATAGAATAATAGTAGGTAATTTTTGTAATGCTCCGCGCATTTTTAGTTGTTTTTATACTTAGCTTATTCAGCTCACCAGTTATTGCTAACACCATTAACTGGTTAACGCATGACTTTGCACCCTACTACATTTTAAATGGAGAAAACAAACACCAAGGTCGCGACGAAAGCATTATTTCTTTACTCGAAAAACAACTCCCCAATATTACTTTTAATAGAATACTCATTCCTTCGGGCAGAGTTATCCAAGAACTCTCCAATACCTCAGCCAATACGTGTGCTTTGTCACTGTATAAAAATAGTTTTAGAGAAGAGCGCATTTACTTTACTGATGAAAGCTCTACTACTGGCCTTTCTCCTGCAGTAGCTATGCATATTAAGCTCAGTAGAGCACTTAAGCTACCTGCTGATAAAGCGGTGTCGTTAGCCTCTTTAATTACGGCTGATAAGTTAACTTTAGGTATTTCTATGAGCCGCTCTTACGGTAACGAAATAGACACACTTATTAATACCACACCCGATATAAATTTAATTATTAGACCTACCCGAGATAGCTTAGCAAGCCTTACTTATATGCTTAATTTAAAACGCATTGATTTGTTATTAGGTTACCCAAGCGAGCACTACTATTTAGCTAAATCTATGAATTTTGATAAAAACCTAACACAGCGCCCCCTTCTAGAGTCACCTGAGTTAAGTTATGGCTATATAGGTTGCACTAAAAACCAGCAAGGTGCCAAACACATTGCTTTGTTAAATGAACAACTAAAAATAATTAAACAAACCCAAGCTTATACGCAAATATTAATGCGCTGGTTACCTCCGCATTTAAAAATAAAGCTTAAAACACGCATAGCAGAAACAAAAAACGCCACATAATGTGGCGTTTTTATCGAAGTGCTTACTTCAGATATTACTGACGAATACCTTCAATAGATAAACCAATATCAACATGAGTTGATGCAGGGCCTAAATTGTAGTCAATGCCATAATCAGCTAACTTAAGGCTAGTTTCGCCTTCAAAACCTACACGATGACCACCCCATGGATCTTTACCTTCGCCTACTTTATCTATTTCAAAGGTAATGGTTTTAGTAACTCCATGCAAAGTAAACTCACCCGTCACTTCACCAGAATCGTCGTCATCAAACTTTACGCTGGTACTTTTAAACGTTGCCGTTGGGTATTTACTAACATTTAAAAAATCTTTACCTCGTAAATGCTTATCGCGCTCTGCATGGTTAGAATCTAAACTCGTGGTATCAATGTTTACCGTGATCTGTGATGCGTTTGGTGTTTTTGCATCATAACTAAATGTACCGTCAAAGGTATTAAAGCGACCATGTAACCAACTATAGCCTAAATGCTTTATTTTAAAATTTACAAACGCGTGTGCGCCTTGTGTATCAATCACATAATCAGCAGCGTTTACAGCACTTGCCGATAGCAGCATAGCGCCTGATACCGCGGTACTTAATAGTAGTTTTTTCATTGTAATCATCCTTTTATTGGTAAATACCCGTTAACATTAATAGCTAATCTGAGTTCAGATTAGCTATTAATTTTTAGCGTTAATTGGTTTAATCATTCGAATTAATGTTTTATCTTTATCTATAAAATGGTGTTTTAATGCACCTAGTGCATGCAGTACAGCAAAACCAATTAAAGTGCAGGCTGCGTAATAATGCACTTCCCCAGCAATATCGGCTTGTCCGTCAAATGTAAAGTTTATTGCTGGCACATTGAATAACGTAAACACTTCGATAGCTCGCCCATCTGCGGTAGAAATTAAATAGCCTGCTACAACAATAACCGCCAAAATAATGTACATAATAATATGGGCAGTGTGCGCTATTTGGTTCATTGTTTTGTTAGTACCCAGTGGCTTAGGTTGAGTCGAAAAAGAGCGCCATAAAATTCTAAACAAAAACACCGCAGCTAAAGTCAAACCTATGCTTTTATGCAAGTCTAATGAGCCTTTATACCAACTATCGTAGTAGGTAAGTTCTACCATGTACAAGCCAAGGCCAAATAAACCAAAGATAGTTAATGCCATTAGCCAATGTAAAATAATCGCAATAAGCCCGTAAGATGCAGGCGAGTTTTTAAACATGTCTTTATTCCTTTATGTTATTACACCTACAATATCGCGCAAGAGCATAAATAGGAATAACATTTACAAACACTTTACGTGCATATACGCACAGAAGTATGTTTACGCAGCCAATTTTATTAACTAGTAGGTAATAAGTAGAGAATTATAAGACTTGCATGCGGAGCTTTTTAATAACTATTGTTAATTGTAATCGTTATTAAAAGAGGTTGTTTTTGAGTGCTTATTAATAACTATTGAGTCGATTTTTTACTGAGGCTCACATAAATAAGGCTATCTGATGTGACTTGCAGGCAGGTAATTAACCCTTCTTTTACCAGCTCAAGTATAGCGATAAAGCTAACCACTGCACCGCTTCGCCCTTCATTAACAGTAAAAAGTGCACTAAATGGTAAAGCCGATTGAGTATGTGATAACTGCTGCAATATTTGGCTCATGCGTTCACGGGTAGAAAGTACTTCGGCGCTAATTAAGTGATGTTCTAGTGTTTTAGCGCGCGCCATTATATCGCTCAGGGCAAAAAGTAAATCTTTAAGTTGCACTTCAGGAAGCTGCTCAGTGATATTTTCAGCCACCGGCATAGCAGCATGGGCTACAAAAATATCACGACCCACCCGCGGAATTTCGTCTAAGTTTTCGGCGGCTTTTTTAAATTGCTCGTATTCTTGCAAACGTTTAATAAGCTCTGCACGAGGATCTTCCTCTTCTTCTAGCTCTTTGTGTACGGGCAACAGTAAACGAGATTTTATTTGCGCCAATAAGGCTGCCATCACTAAATACTCGCCCGCAAGTTCGAGTTGAAACTCAGTCATCATTTCAACATAACTCATGTATTGCTCTGTAATACTAAAAATAGACAATTCGAGAACATCAAGCTTGTGTTTTTTTATTAAATACAGCAATAAATCGAGCGGGCCTTCAAACGTTTCTAAAATAATTTCCAGCGCATCTGGCGGAATATATAAATCAGACGGTTTATCGACCATGGCTTTACCATGTAAAAAAGCCAGTGGCAGCTTTTGCTGCACTGGCTTTTCAATGGGGGTGCTTATTGGTTTGGTGTTTTCTTCGTTCACTATTTTTTACTCAAACGGACTAGTATCACCACAGCCAACACGCAAAATTTGCACTTCATCTTCAGATAAATCAACCACTGTGGTTGCTTGCTCTGCTAAATAACCACCATGGATAATTAAATCTACGTGTTTATCTAATCGCTCAATAATTTCATCTGGATCTGACTCAGTGTATTCTTCACCTGGTAAAATAAGTGAACACGACATGAGTGGCTCGCCAAGTTCCTCTAGCAATGCACACGCAATAGGATGCGCTATAACGCGTATACCTATGGTTTTTTTCTTGTCGTTTAATAAACGTTTTGGTACTTCTTTAGTGCCTTTAAAAATAAAAGTATAAGGCCCGGGAGTATTGTTTTTTATTAATCTAAAGGTTTGATTATCTACGCGTGCATACGTAGAAAGCTCAGATAAATCGCGGCACACTAAGGTAAAGTTATGGTGTTTTTCTATGCCACGAATACGCTCAATACGCTCTTTTGCTTGTTTATTACCAATATTACACCCTATGGCATACCCCGAATCTGTAGGGTAAACAACAACGCCGCCTTGCTTAATTATATCGGCAGCTTGTTGAATTAACCTTGATTGTGGATTCTCTGGATGAATATGAAATAGTTGACTCATGTTGCTGCTCCTTCTTGCTTTTCCCAAGCTTGCCAAACGCCGCGGCAATCCTTAGGTAAGTATAGATTTTTACCAAGCTCTAAGTAGCTTGTCGGAAAATGAAAATCAGACCCTTGTGAACACAACAAATCATACTCACGGCTCAACTCGCCTAAAAATTGACGATCACTTGGTGCTTGCTGAGGCTGAGCAACTTCCATTGCGTCTCCGCCGACAGATTTAAACTCAACCAATAATTTGCGTAGCCATTTATTAGACATTTGATAACTGCTAGGGTGAGCTAAAACCGCCACTCCACCAGCGGCATGAATCGCCTTAATAGCCGTTTGCATATCGCACCAACTACTTGGTACATAACCGGTTTTTCCGCGCCCTAAGTATTTTTTAAATACCCCGGGAAAGTTTTTTGCAACACCGCGTGCTATTAAAGCGCGAGCAAAATGCGCGCGAGTAATTTGCGCATCTTTTGCAAGCTCTTTGGCTTGTTCGTAAATATCATCAAAGCCATTTTTAGCTAGGCGTGTACCTATTTCTAACGCGCGAGTTTCGCGTTTTTGCTGTTGCTCTAGCAATAAAGCCGTTAGGTCTGAATTTTCAGTATCAATATTTAACCCCACAATATGAATTTCAAAGCTTTCCCAGCGGGTTGATATTTCAACTCCGGTGATCAGCGATAATGGTAGGTTTTCGGTATCAATAATATGCTGAGCAGGCTTTATGGCCGCCACAGTATCGTGATCTGTAATAGCAAACACATCTATATTTTTATCAACAGCACGATGCAATAGCTCTGCAACGCTTAGCTGCCCATCGGAATGTGTTGTATGGCTATGTAAATCATATTTTATCAAAAGAAAACTACTTAAAATTAAGTGTGGAAAGTATCGGTAATTAGTATAACAAGTTTTTTAACTAAATTGTTTTTAAATAAACACTTGACATCAAAGCATATGATACGTTTTACTGTAGCCACTTAAAGACACTATAAGCATTAACAATAATGAACAATTCTACTTTAAACACTATTTGGTGGTGGCACTCGTAATTTCCGGGTGATGAATTGTCGTGTCTAACAAATATTCAAAACCCGCAACTGTGCGGGTTTTTTTATCACTAAATTTTATAATTATTATTTAAACGTATCTTTTTAACCAGTAACGACTGGAAAAAATAAAAAGCATTAGAGGCTAAAAAACATGAATAACAATCTTACTCTTACACATCGTTGGTGGCGCTTAATTTAGCGGGACGGTAATGATCTGTTTGTAATTTAGATATCGTTATTTAAACCCCGCATTGCACAGCATTGCGGGGTTTTATTTTTTTGAGGGAATGAGGTTTGATTTTTAGTCACATAACTACCACACCAGGTGAAGTAACCAGCATTACGCAAGTACGCGACTATATTAGTAGCCCGCTTGCACTATATAGCGCACTTGATAAGCCAAATTCGCTACTGCTTGAGTCGGCTGAAATTGAGTCTAAAGACAGTGTTAAAAGTTTAATTTTAGTTGATTGCGCACTGCGTATTGTATGCCAGGGTAAAACCGTAACTATTACAGCGCAATCAAATAATGGGCAACAGCTACTAAGCTATTTACAAGCCAATGTAAAAAGCTGCGAAGCCACTCTAAACGAGACAACATTAACGCTTGCGTACTTAAGCTCAAACAATGATATTGACGAAGCGAGTAAGTTGGTTGCCGATAATGCATTCAGTGCACTGCGCACCTGTATTAACAGTATTAAAAGCACCACCAACAATCCTTTTTCGGTTTTTTTAGGCGGTGTATTTGCCTACGATATGGTAGCCAATTTTGAACAGTTAAGTGATGTGCCAGACGGCGAAAACACCTGCCCCGATTACGTATTTTATTTAGCCGAAACACTAGTGGTAATTGATCATCAAAAACAAACCACAGAACTTATTGGTAATGTATTTAATGGCCCCGACGTACATGCAAACTGCTTTGAAGTAGGTAAAGAGTTAGAGCGCTTAAATACCTTATGCGATAACGCTGCACAATTTAGCGCCAAGATACAAAGCGGCGAATGCGATGTTGCTATTGATATAAGCGACGAAACTTACTGCGAACAAGTAATTAAGCTTAAAAAGAATATTGTAGATGGCGATATATTTCAGGTTGTGCCTTCGCGTACTTTCTCGCTGCCTTGCCCCGATCCACTTCATGCTTACAGCAAACTTAAACAGCAAAACCCCAGCCCGTATATGTTTTATATGCGCGACGAAGACTTTGCTTTATTTGGTGCATCACCCGAGTCAGCACTTAAATACACTGTGGCATCAAAACAGGTCGAAGTGTATCCAATTGCAGGTACTCGAGCGCGTGGCAAATTTGCGAATGGTCAAATAAATCTAGACTTAGATAGCCGCATCGAGCTTGAGCTGAGAAACGATCAAAAAGAGCGCGCTGAGCATTTAATGCTAGTTGATTTAGCCCGTAACGATGTTGCCCGTATTAGCGTAGCCGGTACGCGCTTTGCAAAAGAGCTATTAAAAGTAGACCGCTACTCTCAAGTAATGCATTTAGTGTCGCGCGTTGTCGGCACGCTAAAGCCAGAGCTTGATGCACTACACGCATACCAAGCATGTATGAACATGGGAACCTTAGTTGGTGCACCAAAAGTACGCGCTGCAGAACTTGTGCGCCAAACCGAAGGTAAACGCCGTGGTAGCTACGGTGGCGCTGTAGGTTATTTAACCGGTGATGGCGCTATGGATACCTGCATTGTTATTCGCTCAGCTTTTGTAAAAAATAATATTGCTTACGTGCAAGCCGGAGCCGGAGTGGTATTTGACTCAGATCCGCAGTCAGAAGCAAACGAAACCCGTGCTAAAGCACAAGCGGTTATTACCGCTATTAAATCTACTTTCGAGGCGGGTTAACATGAGCCAGCAACACCCAATTAAAATTTACTTTTTAGATAACTTTGACTCGTTTACCTATAACTTAGTTGACGAGCTAACTATGCTTGGCTGTGAACTGGTTGTTTACAGAAACAATATTAGCGCTGAGGTTATTTTTAATAAAATGCGCCAAGAACAAGGCCAAGTGCTATTAGTACTTTCCCCAGGCCCAGGCACACCAAGTAATGCAGGCTGCTTAATGGATTTAATAGCGCTTACCAAAGGTCACTTCCCTATGCTAGGTATTTGTTTAGGCCAGCAAGCTTTAACCCAAAGTTATGGCGGCGTAATTGGCCATGCTGGGGAAACCGTACACGGCAAATCGTCAATAATTGATTTAGGTGAACACCCAGTATTTAACGGTATGGGCAGCACTATGCCCGTAGCGCGTTATCACTCTTTAATGGCCACTAAAGTGCCTGATAATATTGCAGTAATTGCCCAATACCAAGATATTCCTATGGCTATTTATCATCATGATGACAATGTTTTAGGGTATCAGTTTCATCCTGAGTCTATTTTAACCCCAAACGGCGCGCAGCTATTACAGCAAAGCATTGCCTACTTAACCGCTAGCCAATAAAGGAGAACATTATGAGTATACAAACCAAGCAAAACATTAATGTTCTCAGTGCTAATATGCACAATGCGAGCATTCAAACTGCAATTGAGCAACTGATAAGCAACCAATCATTAAGCTACACGCAATCTAAAGCGCTGTTTGATGAAATAATGCAAGGTAACATGAGTGATATTGAGCTTAGCGCACTGCTTATAGCGTTAAAATCAAAAGGCGAAATCAGCGATGAAATAGCTGGCGCTGCGGCGTCTATGCGAGAAAATGCGCTCGCCTTTAATACTACCCGTAACCAACTTGCTGATTGCTGCGGCACCGGTGGCGATGGCTCTAATACAATTAATATTAGCACTACCGCTGCTATTGTTGCAGCCGCGGCAGGTATTAATATGGTAAAACACGGTAATCGCAGTGTCTCAAGTAACTCAGGCTCTGCCGATTTACTCAAAGCATTGGGCATCAATATTGAAATGACGCCAGCACAAGCGGCAAATTGTTTAGAACAAACAGGCTTTACTTTTTTGTTTGCACCTCAGTACCACCCAGGCGTGCGCCACGCAATGGGAGTACGTACTGCCCTTAAAACACGCACTATTTTTAATATTTTAGGGCCTTTAGTAAATCCAGCGGCGCCTGAAGTACAGTTACTCGGGGTATACAACCCCAATTTATGCCTACCTATGGCACAAACATTAAGAACCCTAGGCACCAAGCGCGCAATGATAGTACATGGCTCTGGCACCGACGAAATTGCTCTGCACGGCCCAACTACTGTGGTTGAGTTAAATAATGGCAACATTAGCGAGTATACGCTTAACCCAAGTGACTTTGACCTTGCAAACTATTCACTTGAACAACTAACCGGTGAAGGCCCACAATACAACGCTAATGTCTCTCTTGCTATTTTGCAAGGTAAGGGTGATGAAGCGCATAATGCCGCTATTATTGTTAATGTGGCCGCACTGTTATACCTAAGTGGTAAAGCGCAATCGCTAAAAGACGGCGCACAACAAGTACACACGTTATTAAGTTCAGGGCAAGCCATGAACACACTAAATGCAATTATTGAGGTAAGTAATGGCTAATGTATTAGACAAAATTGTTGCTGATAAAAAATTAGAACTAATTGAGCGCAAAGCCGCTCGCCCACTAGATAGCTTTAAGCACCTTGCGGTGCCTACAATTCGCAGCTTTTATAAAGCACTTGCAGCCCCTGGCATTCAGTTTATTTTAGAATGTAAAAAAGCATCGCCGTCTAAAGGGCTTATTAGAGAACCTTTTAATTTAACAGAAATAACCTCGGTTTATAAAAAGTATGCCAGCTGTATGAGCGTGCTAACCGACACCAAGTATTTTCAAGGCAGCTTTGATTACTTAGAGTTTGTACGTAGCCAAGTAGAGCAACCTCTTATTTGCAAAGATTTTTTTATAGACGAGTATCAAGTATATATGGCGCGTATTTATGGCGGCGACGCTATATTATTAATGCTCTCAGTACTTGACGATGAAAGCTATAAAGCATTGCATAGCGTTGCTGACTCGTTAAATATGTCGGTGCTAACTGAGGTAAGTAACGAAGCAGAAGTACACCGTGCGCTTGCCCTTGATGCTAAAATAATTGGCATTAACAACAGAGACTTACGCGATTTAAGTACAGATTTAGCCACCACCGAAAAGCTACGTAAACTTATTCCGGCTAATAAAGTCGTTATTTCGGAGTCGGGTATTTACACCCACCAAGACGTAAAACGATTAGCGCCACTTTGCGATGGCTTTTTAATTGGCAGCTCACTTATGAGCGAACGCGATTTAGAACAAGCCTGCAAAAGAGTTATATTAGGCGATAACAAAGTATGTGGCTTAACGCGCAGCCAAGATGCGCTTGCAGCGTATGAAAGTGGCGCCGTATATGGCGGGTTAATTTTTCATCCTAAGTCGCCTCGTTATGTCGACTTAGACTGCGCCATAGAGCTTAGCCAAAGTGCACCGCTTAACTTTGTTGGGGTATTTGTAGATGCGCCTATAGAGCAAGTAGCCCAGTACGCAAGTGTGTTAAAATTGGCGGCTGTGCAATTACACGGTCAAGAAAGTGACGATTACATTACCACCTTGCGTACACAACTACCTAGCGACTGCGAAATTTGGAAAGCACAGGCAATAAAAGATGCATTGCCGACTCCAGTACATGGTGTTGATCGCATTTTGTACGACACCCACAGCAACACCCAAGCTGGCGGTACAGGTAAAACATTTGATTGGTCGGTGCTACGTGATGCCACCACCCCCTTTATGCTTGCTGGAGGCTTAAATCCTGAGAACATTAAAGAGGCACTTTTTCAAGGCGCCTTAGGGCTAGACCTTAATTCTGGAGTGGAACAGTCTCCGGGTAAAAAGTGCCCTAACAAGTTACAAAACGCATTTACAAGTATTAGAAATTATTGAGGTTAAAATGAAAAATCCAGCTTATTTTGGCGAGTTTGGCGGTATGTTTGTACCCGAGCTACTTGTCCCTGCGCTTAAGCAGTTAGAAAACGAATTTAACAAAGCACAAAAAGATCCACCGTTTCAGGCTGAGCTTTCAAAATTACTTAACGAGTATGCGGGTCGCCCTACGCCACTTACTTTAACGCGTAATTTAATTAAAAACCCAAAGGTTAAACTGTATTTAAAGCGTGAAGATTTACTGCACGGTGGCGCGCACAAAACTAACCAAGTACTTGGCCAAGCGTTATTAACTAAACGTATGGGTAAAACAGAGGTTATTGCCGAAACAGGTGCAGGCCAACATGGTGTTGCTACAGCACTTGCTTGTGCTCTGCTGGGTTTAAAATGCCGTATTTACATGGGTGCAAAAGACGTTGAACGCCAGCAACCAAACGTATTTAGAATGGAGCTAATGGGCGCGACTGTGATTCCGGTAACAGCGGGTTCAGGCACATTAAAAGATGCTGTAAACGAAGCACTACGTGACTGGTCAGCAAATTATCAAGATGCGCACTACCTACTTGGTACTGCAGCGGGCCCACACCCATTCCCAACTATTGTGCGTGAATACCAAAAAATTATTGGTGAAGAAGCAAAACAACAAGTACTAAAAGCTGAAGGTCGCCTACCTGATGCCGTTATTGCCTGTGTTGGCGGCGGTTCTAATGCCATTGGTATGTTTAGTGATTTTATTAACGAGCCAAGTGTAAAGCTCATTGGTGTTGAGCCTGCTGGTAAAGGTTTAGATACACACGAGCACGGTGCCACTATTTGTAAAGGCACTAAAGGTATATTGCACGGTACTTACACCTATATTATGCAAAATGACGACGGCCAAATAGAAGAGTCGTATTCTGTATCTGCCGGCCTTGATTACCCAGCTGTTGGGCCGCAACATGCATTTTTACACGAAACAGGTCGTGCACAATATGTAGCCATTACCGACACCGAAGCACTAGACGCTTTTCAGTCGCTTGCCAAAAATGAAGGTATTATTCCGGCGCTCGAATCTAGCCACGCCCTCGCTTATGCACTTAAATATGCAGAAGCGCTAACTGATGAAAGCATTATAGTGGTTAATTTAAGTGGCCGAGGCGATAAAGACTTAGCCCACGTTCACAATGTATTGTCGCAAGGAGGTCAAATATGAGCCAAGTAAAAACAGATCGCTACGGTAAAATGTTTGCAGCCCTAAATGAGCAAAAACACGGGGCATTTGTACCCTTTGTAACTATTGGCGACCCCGGTAAAGAGCAAAGTATTGCTATTATTAAAAGTTTAATTGATGGCGGCGCCGACGCCCTAGAGTTAGGTATTCCGTTTTCAGATCCAATCGCAGATGGACCAGTCATTCAAAAAGCAAATATTCGCGCCCTTAATGTACACATTAACACCCAAGACTGCTTTGATATTATTAAACAAATACGCCAGTACAATGCAGATATTCCAATTGGTTTATTACTGTATTCAAACTTAGTTTTTAAGCGCGGTATAGACACCTTTTATAAAGATGCTAAAGCCGCCGGCGTAGACTCTATTTTAGTGGCCGATGTGCCACTGCATGAGTCAAAAACATTTAGAAAGGCAGCCATGGCAAACGGTGTAGACCCTATCTTTATTGCCACCCCTAATGCTGATGACGACACGCTTCGTGCATGCGCATCGTATGGCAGAGGTTACACTTATTTACTGTCGCGTGCGGGAGTTACCGGCACTGACGAAAAAGCTCAAATGCCAGCGGGCAACATTGTAACTAAATTAAAAGAATACCATAGCGCACCAGCACTATTAGGTTTTGGTATTTCAACGCCTGATGATGTAAAAGCCGCATTAAATGCCGGTGCTGCGGGGGCTATTTCGGGCTCGGCAGTGGTTAAAATTATCGAAGCAAACCTTGATGATTTACCCACCATGACCACACAATTAAAAGCCTTTGTAACTAAAATGAAAGCTGCTACAGCGCTTTAATAAACTACAACGGAAATTAAAAAAGGGCATTTTTAACATGCCCTTTTTTGTTTTTATAAATAAAGTGTTTAATGGAGAATAAAATTAAAGAACATCTTTTAACGTTTTAGAAGCCTTAAACACCGCTTTATTAGCCCCTTCAATTTCAATACTAGCACCGGTTTGTGGATTACGCCCAGTGCGTGCTGGGTAATAGCTTAATGCAAAAGTACCAAAACCGTTTATTTGAACTTGATCCCCTTCTGCTAGCGACTTAGTAATTACTTTTTGTAAACTGGTAAGTGCTGCTTGTGCGTCTTTTTTAGTTAACTCACTTTTTTGAGCCATAGCGGTAACTAGTTGTGCTTTATTCATTGAATGCTCCTAAATACACGCATAATGAAATTAATTAAGCGTGGGAATTTAACCATAATATAAAATAAAGTCAGGGAGGCTAAGGCTTACAAGGACGCAAGTCAACCCTGCAGCGTTAATACAATTAATATTAGCTGTACATTTATTTCAGACATAAAAAAGCCGCGAAATACGCGGCTTAATTAATATTAATCAGTTTTTAAAAACCAAATAATTTCAATCCAAAAAACTTAGTTGCAACTGTGTTTATAAATATAGTCGCTAAAATAATTGGAATAAACGTTGAAAGCGAAAAGTTAACATATTTTTCCATAAAGCTGCCTGCATAATTAGGCGAGCCTATGCTCAACTCTTTACTTAAATTTGCTTTTTTCCAGCGGTACATTACAAATAAACACACCATTAAACCGTTAAGCGGTAAAATGGTGTCGTAAAATACATCGTAAACTACATCAAAAAAGCTTTTACTTTCACCGCCGTAACCCGTAAACGACGTTAAGCTATCTACCATACCAAACGACATAGTACATAAGATTGTAAGTACGCCTGTGGCTAAGGTTAAAATACCCAATGCTTTTTTACGGCTTATGCCTTTGCGATCGCTTAATGTTGCTGTAGGTACTTCTACAATAGAAACGAGTGATGTAATTGCAGCAAAAAATACTAATAAAAAGAATAAGAATGCCACTGCCGATGCACCAAAGTAACCAATATCATGTTGCAGTGCTAACAATATTTTAGGAAGGTATACAAATATCATCGATACTGATGAATCAGAAAGCGTTGCTGGGTCTGTATTTGGATCAAAGCTAAAAATAGCCGGTAACACCATTAAACCTGCAACAAACGCAACTAATGAGTCGGTAATCGCAACCATTTTTGCACTGCCTACAATGTCGTCCTTTTTAGATATATAAGACGCATACGTCATTAAAATACCCATACCAAGCGATAATGAGAAAAATGCTTGCGCTAACGCACCATTTAACACACTGGCATTCATTTTAGAAAAATCTGGAATAATATAATACTTAACACCTGCCATCGCGTTATCTAGCGTTAATACATAACCCACTAACACAATTAACATGACGAATAATGCCGGCATTAAAAATTTAGCCGCTTTTTCTATTCCTTGCTTTACGCCACCTAACAAAATTAAGTTAACAACAAGTACCACAGCTGCCATATAAGCAAATACTGTGTAGCTATTAATAAACAACCCAAAGTGTCCAGGGTTTGCCAACGAATCTAAATTACCAAGTGCGGTTTGCGTTAAATAGCCAAAAATCCATACGGTAATAACCATATAAAAAACCGCTATCATAAAAGGAGTAAATACAGCTAAAAAGCCAGCCAACTTCCATTTTGTGTCATTGTTACCCAATATTTTGTATGAACCTAGGGGATCTTTTTGCGCTTTACGGCCCATGGCCATTTCAGCCATCATTACGGGTAAACAAATAAATGCGACAAACAAGGCATAGACGAGCAAAAATGCGCCACCACCGTTTTTTGTTGCAGAAACAGGAAAGCCCACTAAATTACCAATGCCCACAGCAGAGCCCGCCGCTGCTAATATAAACCCTAGGCGGGAGCTAAAATGCTCTCTATTTTCACTCATGTATAAACCTTGTTATTATTTATCTTATCCATGGGACTCTAACAGTGTTACACAGCGCTTTTCAAGCAATTACACAGTAAAAAAATATTCTCACTGTAAACAAAGCTGTAAACACTTTTAATTCACCATTTTTCAACGCTATGCTAGTATACACTTAACTAAATTTAACAAATTTTATGAGATTCTTTATGTTGTACATGATTTATTCAATCGATGTTGAAAACAGCTTAGCACTGCGTAAAGAGGCCCGACCAGCGCACCTTGCACGCTTAAGTGAACTTGATTCGCAAAACCGTTTACTGACTGCAGGCCCGCTTCCGGCTATCGATAATGAAGACCCAAGTGATGCAGGTTTTACCGGTTCACTAGTAATTGCTCAGTTTGACTCTTTAGAGGCCGCCCGAGAATGGGCAGCAGCCGACCCTTATGTTGCGGCTGGTGTATATGAAAACTCAATTGTTAAACCATATAAAAAAGTATTCCCTGCTTAATAACACATGTACTTAACCTTGAATGATCTCACTATAAAATTCAGGGTTTGTTCACTCGTTAATTATTAAACTGTTGCCGTAAAATTCTTATTAAGTATTTAATTGAATTTTGGTAACTCGGTTTATTAAACTGAGTAGGTCTGATCTAGGAGTCCCGTCATGCGCGTATTATTAATCCTCAACTTTTTCGCTTGTATTTGTTTTGCTAATACGCTGCAAGCTAATACAATAACCAAGGTTAATAGCGTTGAGATAAGCAAAAAGAAAGCGGTAGTACTTGCAAAAGAAACCACTGACGGTACGACATTAAAAATTACCGAAAAAATAAATTTTTATACTGTACGAATTTTAAAATCTGACGGCCACGTCGTAGATTTAAAAATAAATAAAAAAACTGGCGAAGTGAAAAAGGATTGATTGATGCGAATTTTAGTTATAGAAGATGATTTACACTTAGCAGATAACCTGCGTAATGCTCTAGAAAAAGAACGTTACAGCGTAGATTTATGCCACGATGGTGAAGCGGGTCTTTTTCATATCACTGAGTACCCTCTGGACATGGCTGTGGTTGACTTAGGTTTACCTAAAATAGACGGGATTGAGCTTATTAATAAAGCCCGTGCCCAAGGCATTACCATTCCTATTTTAATACTAACAGCGCGCGATCGTTGGCAAGACAAAGTAGAAGGCTTAGATGCCGGTGCAGATGACTACCTAACAAAACCATTTCATGTTGAGGAGCTAATTGCCCGTTGTAATGCACTAATTCGCCGCAGCGCAGGTAAAGCAAACCCAGAAATGACAGCAGGACCAATTAAAATTCATACTCGCTCGCAGCAAGTGTGGGTTGACGATAAAGAGTTAAGCTTAACTGCATACGAATACAAAGTACTAGAATACCTCATGGTTAATCCGCAAAAAGTAATTTCTAAATCAGAGCTTACTGAGCATATTTACGACCAAGACTTTGACCTTGATTCGAACGTAATTGAAGTATTTGTACTGCGTTTACGTAAAAAATTAGATCCTGAAGGCGTACTAAATCCTGTAGAAACACTACGAGGACGCGGCTACAGGCTTAAAAGCCAGTGGTAGCACCGCAAATATCGTTAAAAATAAGGCAAGGATTTATCCTTGTCTTTGTTTTGTTAGTCGCTCTGCCTATTTTGTTTTACTCTATAGGCACCGCTTATTATGCCTCTTTGGTTGATGCAACAGAAAAAAACCTCGAAGCCCATCTGTACTCCCTAATTTCTGAAGTCGACTTTACAGAGCGCGGCATTATTATGCCCAGCACTATTTTAACCCCCGAGCTTAATAATTTAAATTCAGATACCTACGCAATGATATACCGCGATGATGTACCTATTTGGTATTCTGAGTCGGCGGTGAATGTTAATTTTACGCCAGAATATATTGAGCCCAAAGCCGGCGCCGCTGACTTTAGGCGTGTGGAGTATAATAACACCAGCTATTGGCAATTAAGCTTAACCGTTATTCTCAATAATATTGATCAGTCTGAGCAAGCACGCTTTATTTTACTCAAACGTAACGACGCGTTAGTAAAGCTTATGGATGGCTTTAAACAAACACTGGTTGACTGGATGTTTATAATGGGAATAGCAATTGCTGGGTTAATGGCAATTGGTTTTATTTGGAGTGCCCGCCCACTACAGCGCCTAGATAAAGAAATTAAAGCGATAGAGTCTGGCGATATACAAGAAATAAAAGGCTTGTACCCAGTAGAGTTACAAACAATAAAAGCTGATTTAAACTTATTACTTGAGTCGCAACAACGCCAAAAAGAGCGCTACAGAGCGTCATTAAGCGACTTAGCCCACGCACTTAAAACACCATTGGCAGTACTAAAGTCGAGTCCATTGGCAAATGATGCCGATGCACAAGAACAACTAGATCGCATCAATGTGATGATCGAGCATCAATTAAAGCGTGCTGCTACAGGTGCTTCCGACACTTGGAAAAAACAAACCGTTATTAAACCTGTTTTAGACTCTATTTTAAGCGCAATGGGTAAAGTATACCGCGATAAAGATATTATTTTTGACTGTAAAGTAGGTAAAAAAGATTACTTTTTAGGTGATAAAACCGACCTAATGGAATTACTTGGTAATTTAATTGATAACGCCTGTAAAGCATGTCGCTCGCAAGTAACCATTAAAGTAGCGCAAGGTAAAACCCTGTGTATTAGTATTAGCGACGACGGCCCAGGTGTACCACAAGACAAACGCGAATCTCTGCTTACCAGAGGCACACGCTTAGATACCTACGAAAGCGGCCATGGTGTGGGTATGGCAATCGTATCTGACTTAGTTAAGTCGTATCGTGGCTTACTCACAATTTCTAAGTCTGAGCAATTAGGCGGGGCCAAGTTTATGCTAGAGTTTAATTACCATGAAAAAAAGTAACTCTATAATTTATTTATTAAGCTTAACTTTATTATTTTTTAGCTCGGTAAGCTTTGCCCAGCAAACATGTAAATTACCTGCTCAAGCAACACCAGAGGTTACTAAGCGTTACATTCAGTGCCTAGATGATCAGTTAAATACAGCTAAACAACTGCAAAACACTTGGATCCAAAAGCGCAAATTTGAGTTAAACAAATTAAAATTTGAAACTGGCAATACGCAAATTTTACAGCTGTTTATAAAAAGCATTGCCAGTAACGAAAATTATATTAAGCATAGTTGCCAGTGGCGCTACTCATTAAAGTTACCTAACGCTTTGAGCGCCGCAATAACCTATAAAACCTGCGAGCTATCACTAGTAGAGCAATTTACTTTAGACTTAAAGCGGCCTCTTTAATATTCAAAATAAGTGCTGCGCTATTGATATCGACATAAGTAGCGATACTAATAAATAGTCCAGCGCCTTACAATGCAAACCACAAAGGTATAAAAGCTTACTATGAGCAAATCCACTACAAATGAACCCGTTATTATTATTGGCGGCGGCTTAGCTGGGTTATATAGTGCATACCTGCTACAGCAACGCAATATTCCCTACCTATTATTAGAAGCAAAACCACAGTTAGGCGGGCGAATTGAAGCAGCACATGCTACTCACAATAATGCTATTAGCTTTGATTTAGGCCCAACTTGGGTTTTTGAGCACCAACCTAAAATTCAACAACTTATCTCGTTATTATGCTTACCTGTGTTTGCACAATATACGCAAGGCGATGTGTTATATCAGGCATCGCAAACTCTAAAGCCGCAACAAATAGTCGGTGCAGGCGAAATGCACCTACTAAGACTAACAGGTGGCATGTACAGCTTAATTAAAGCTTTGTATGAGCAGCTTAACCCGGCTTCAATCCTAAAAGAGCATCACGTTGTTAAATTACATAAACAACAAAATATCTGGCATATAACGGCTAATCACAATGGCGCAGTTAAGCAATTTAGCGCGAAACAACTAATTGCAGCGCTCCCCCCGCGTATGATAACCCAACACTTAACGCCTGATCTTTGGGCTGACCAAACACTTATAAATCGCTTAACTGCAGTGCCTACATGGATGGCAGGTCAAGCTAAATTCATAGCAACTTTTGAACATGCTTTTTGGCGTGATAAAAACTTATCTGGGCAATGTTTTAGTCGTGTTGGTCCATTAGTAGAAGTTCACGATGCAAGCGCCAGTCATAATGGCAACCCCGCCCTATTTGGCTTTATTGGTGTACCTTATTCAACGCGTAGTACAGTAACCACTGAGCAATTAAAACAAGCGTGTATAGAGCAACTTGCTTATTTTTATGGCGATGAAGTATACGCGGCAACGGGGTATTTTATTAAAGACTGGGCAGCTGACTCTTATGTGGCAAATGAAGATGATAAAACAGGGCCTTCACAACACCCAGAGTTTAACTACTCGGGGCTAAGCTCACAGTTAGCTAACTTAAATATTCGTTTTGTTGGCAGTGAATTTGCGCAGCAAGAGGCTGGATATTTAGAAGGTGCAATAAACGCAGCAGATACGGCTATTAATGCTTTAAAAGTTTAATAGCCGTAAAGTTATGCTTATAGCAAAGTAATATACTACTTTGCTATAAATTAGTTTTCAGTAAGCTCTTCGCCTGTACCTAGTAATGTTGCCACCCAGCGGCCTTCGTCACTTGCCTCAAGCCCTATTTTAACTATCATAGTTAAAGGTACCGACAGCAACATACCTACAGAGCCTAATAACCAGCCCCAAAATATCAAAGACAAAAACACCACTAAGGTAGAAAGCCCCAGCCCTTTACCTAAAAATTTAGGCTCTACTATATTACCCATCACAGTATTAATAACTAAATATCCGGCTCCCACTAAACCAGCAACTAAAGGGCCTTGCGTTATAAGTGCCAATAATACCGCAGGTACAGCAGCAATAATTGAACCGATATTTGGAATGTAATTAAACATAAAGGCTAATACACCCCACAATACAAAATAATCGACATCTAAAAACCACAGTAAAGAAGCAGCTAATATACCCGTTCCTAAGCTTACTAAGGTTTTAATGGCTAAATAAGAGTTAATTGAGTCTAAAAAGCGATTAATTTGTTTCATTTTTTTATCAGGATCGTTAAGCGCCGAATGTATTTTATGATTAAGTGACGGCCCTTCAAATAGCATAAAAACCACGGTTAAAATAATTAAAAACATATTCGCCATTACTCCACCTAAGCCGGTGAGCATATTGGTGGCGACATCAACCATTTTACCAGGATCAAACATAGATAATATTTGGTCTTTATTAATTAAAATATTGTACTGCGACGCTATATCAACCAGCCAAACAAACTCTTCTTTTAATTTAACTTTAAACTGCGGAAGTTGCTGCGAAAAATCGTTAACTGACTGCCCTACCAAGCCGCCAAGGCTGACTCCTAGCCCTACAATAATAAGCACCACAAAAATAACAGCAATGCCTTTAGGAATACGATAGCGAGCAAAAAATTTAATTAGCGGGCTGCAAATAATTGCAATAAATGCCGCTAGAATAAAGGGAATAATAATAGCGCTGGCCGACTTGATCCCTGCGAGCACAATAACTAGTGCAGCAAAAATAATTAAGCTTTTATTTACCCCTGTTAAACTTGCCAATATTATGATCCTTATTATTTTTTATTAGGCTTTAGTGTAAGGCAAAAGCTAATAAAATGAAATATTTACTAAGTGATCATAAAACTGCATTACACGTATAAATTTGCAAAACCAAGCACTAGCGAGTATAAATTTTAAACACTTGCTAGCAATTAAAAAATAAGGCTGTGTTATGCATATTTTTATTACTGGAGCTACTGGCTTAATTGGCCAACACCTTTGTCCTTTTTTAACCCATCATCATAGTGTTACTGTGCTAAGCCGTAACCCCACAAAAGCAAACGTACTTTTAGGGCATAAAATAAATGCAGTTACCAACATAGAAGCGGTTGATTTTAATAATGTTGATGTAGTAATTAACCTTGCAGGTGAGCCCATTGTAAATAAACGCTGGAGTGATAAGCAAAAATCGATTATTCGCGATAGCCGCATTGAGCTAACAAAACAAATATCTGCAGCAATCGCTGCATCCAATACCCCACCGCATACGTTTATATCAGGCAGCGCTGTTGGTTTTTATGGTCGCCAAGGCATTACCCCAATTGATGAAGAAAATAATAAACCCCACGATGAGTTTAGCCACCAGCTTTGTAAAGACTGGGAAAACGCAGCATTAGCAGCTCAATCAACTAGTACCCGGGTGTGCTTACTGCGCACAGGTATAGTATTAGCAAAAAAAGGCGGTGCTTTGAGCAAAATGCTACCGGCGTTTAAGCTCTGTTTAGGCGGCCCTATTGGCAATGGCGAGCAAGGTATGTCGTGGATCCATATTGACGATATGACGCAGTTAATATTATTTATTATAAAACATAAAAATATGACTGGGCCTATTAATGCAACGGCACCAAACCCTGTAAGTAGTAAAGTATTTAGCAAAAGTTTAGGTAAGGCGTTATCTCGACCAGCTCTAATTCCTATGCCAGCGCTTGTGTTAAAGCTGTTAATGGGCGAAATGGCTGATCTGCTCATTACCGGACAATATGTTTTCCCCCAAAAAGCATTAGAGCATAACTACCGATTTCATTTTTCTGATATTGATTCGGCATTAGAGAGTTTAGTATAAGCACAGTCATTCAGCATTTATAAATACTTATTTAGTTATAAATACAATGCTTTACAACGATTTTTAAAATTTTATAACAGTATATAATACACGGACGCAGCGAATTGCTCTGCCACTTTATATTTAAGAGTACTTACAACATGCTGCACTTACCAACTATAACTAGCCTATCTTTTATTTTCAACTTACTGATAGGTATACTGTTTACTTCTTTTTACCTGCACAAAAAAACAACTAGCTTTTTGTTATTTGGTGGTGCTTGTATCTCGTTTGCCACTGCTATTTTACTTGTGAGCTTTAAAGAAGAGCTAAACCTCCCATGGCTAACTCACTACCTTGCAAACCTATTTATTATACTGAGCCCACTATTACTTGTAATCGGCTTAAATAAGTTTAACAACAAAGCTGTAATAAACTTAACGCCTTTGGCTTACCTTTATGGCTTGTGCGCTTTATTACTCGTGTTTGTATACAATCATGTTTTAAGCCAAATATTAACAAGCTTTATTGTTGCCATTTTATTTTTATACGGCGCTTTTATTTTATTAAAAACACACTGCGTTGCTAAATTACAGCAACGATTACTTATAATAGGCTTAGTAACACATAGCTTAGTGATGTTAGGACAAGTTATTTTATTGTTGCTCCCCTTTATAACCTCAAATAATGATGACTTTAAGCCCCAGTTACACATACTATTAATAGCGCACCTTTTTATTACCACACTCTGTGCTTTAATTTTGCCTTTTATTATTTTTGCAAATTCAGAATCTAAGCTGATTAACTTGGCAAACAATGATTCGTTAACGCAATTATTAAATCGCCGCGGATTTTTCTCTACCTGTAAAAACATTAAAGCCAATACAGCCGATAAAAATCATACCTTTGCTTTAATTATGTTAGATATAGATTTTTTTAAGCGTGTAAACGATAAATATGGCCATGATGTAGGCGACCAAGCATTAAAATGGATAGCGCAACATATCAGCCAATTATTTATGAATATTGGCATAACAGCGCGAATTGGGGGAGAAGAGTTTGCAGTATTGCTTAATGGTTATACGCTTGAGCAAGCAAATACCTTGGCAGAGCAATTAAGCTTTAATATTCGTCAGCAACCATTTTATTGTAATGATCAATCCATTCCTCTGTCTGTTAGTGCCGGTGTTAGTAGTACCACTATTAACCAGCTAAATTTAAAAGAGCTATTATTACACGCCGACAAACACCTATACCTTGCAAAAGAAACAGGCCGCGACAAAGTAGTTAGTCAATACGATCACACCTCTTCTCGCAAGCCAACACGTCCGCAATATAATACTTAACCAGAGTTAAGGTTACTAAATAACCTCAACTGCGGATAATAAACCTATCTCAAGCAGCTATTTTCAGCGCTAACTGCGTTGAATTCACTGAAAATCTCTGGCTAGAGAAAAGAAAGCTAAAGCTAAATATAACTATGATTCAATACGTTAGTAAATCTCTTAACCAGAGTTAAGGTTACTAAATAAAAAAGCGGCAAAAGCCGCTTTAAATAATTTTTTATAAAATTATATTTATTTAGTTATCCAAGGTGTTACTTTTATAACATCTGCTATATCAGCTAATTCTTTGGTATCGTCTTGCCAATTGTCTGCAACAGCGAAATAGCACACTGATTTTTTACACTCAATGCTTTCATCATCAAAATGCATTGGCTTTTTAAAGGTAACAACTACGCCTTTTTGTTCTGGTAATAAAAACCACATTAATTTGCTAACAAAAAATCCCGATAAATCAGCCAACAGTTCGTCAAGTTCAGTGTGTATAGTAAATAACGACTGTTTAGTAAAGCTTAAACCTTCAAGTTCATTCGCTTCTATTTGTAATTTTAACTGACAGTCATGTACCGGATTTTGCGGTTGCACCACAATAACCGCTTTATCTGTATCAAGTTGCTTATCAAAAGGCAGTAATAATTGCGCTTGTTCGGTGTAATTGAGCGGGTATTCGTTATTTTCGGTTAAAATTGTGCCACTTTTAATTGCACAGGCTTCGTTAGTGCCAATATCGCTAATATAAAAATTAACTCGCGCATATTGAAAATCACCTTTATTAACCACTTTTAAGCGATCGTAAAAGCCATCGTACGACATTACAAACTCTCTAGCAGAGGCATTTAATGCGGTAACACTCAGTAGTGTTAACGACAGTGCTGTCATTATATTTAATACACTTTTATTCATCAAAGTAGGCTCTATTTTGGTTAATCATAGTGTTTAGCTCTTCTATATACGCTTCACCACGCTCTGAATACGACATTAAACCCTGAGTTAATAATGTTGCTGCTATGGGTTGTTGTTCTAAGCGTAGGTTTTCGCGAATAGATCGCAGCTCTTTATAAGCATTATGGGTGTTTATATTTTTAAAGTAAGAACTAACCGCAGCACGCACCGACTTAAACGCAGCCACTTCATGTGCAGCACCGGTATCGCGTCTACCAGGGACCATACCGCAGCCTTTTGAATAACACCACTGGCCAAAAAAGTTCAGGCCAATACGTGCAAATCGCGATGTTCCCCACGCAGACTCATTAGCAGCTTGCATTAGGGCTAGTTCTTTAGGGATCACGTCTACACGGCGAAGTGCTTGTTTAAGCGTAAAGCTATCTATTGTTGTGGGTAGGTCGTACGACTTTAATATTTTAACAATATCATTGCTTTGTTTTTCATCTAACGGTAAGTCGTTTTCAAGCATCATTCGAGCAATTTCTAAATTAGCGCGTTGTTGTAAAATCTTTTTATTTTCGGCTTCTACATGCGGTTTAATAAAGTTAAAAAATGCCCGCTTTTTATCTTTTACATCCGCAAACTCAGAAAACTTTGGTAGCGTTACACTGTGCAGCGGTTTTTCTTTTTTCTTTTGCTTTTTAGATTGCTCTGAACTTGTTTGCTCATCTGAACCACTCTCGTCACTTTGTAAAAAAGGAAACGCCAGTGCCCAAATAAAAAGTGCGGCTAATATAAACTTTATAATGTTTTTTAACATGTACTCTCTCAATAAAACTTTAAATTATGTATGGGTAATGCACATACATACGAAGCGTTATTATACCTAAGCCACTTTATAAAGGCGAACTTTCACTAACTGCGCAAATACCGTACAACGTGTGCACTCGCAATTTATAGTTCATGGGTATATTCTAACGTTATTAACTAATTACGAGTCAGTAGTATGGACAAACAGTGGCAAAGCCGAATTATAGAACAATATAAACACCGCCCTAATGATAATCGCTCACCGTGGCAGGTTGATCGCTCACGTATTATTCATGCTGCTGCGTTTAGGCGTCTGCAAGCTAAAACCCAAATTATGGGTATTGGCTTAAACGACTTTTACCGTACTCGCCTTACTCACTCATTAGAAGTGTCGCAAATTGGCACCGGCATACTGCGCCATTTAAAAGTACAACACAGCGACTTTAGCCATTTTCCGTCAACCGGATTACTAGAAACCCTATGCTTAGCCCACGACATTGGCCACCCGCCGTTTGGTCATGGCGGCGAAATTGCACTTAATTATATGATGCGCGATCACGGTGGTTTTGAAGGCAACGCGCAAACGCTGCGTATTGTTGCCAAGCTTGAACCATACAGCGACGGCCATGGTATGAACCTTACCCGCCGCACCTTATTGGGCTTTATAAAATACCCTGCATTTATAAATAAGCTTTGGCACACTATTCCTAAAGTAAACCCTGAGCGTGCATTTATTAAAGCAGACGATTGGCGACCAGCTAAAGGCTTATATAACGACGATGCGGCTATATTCAATTGGATAGTAGAGCCCTTGAGTCAAAACGATAAAAGCTTGTTAAGTAACCACACGGTAATAGATAAGTACCGCGCTAAAACCAGCTATAAGTCGCTCGATAGCGCCATAATGGAGCACGCCGACGATATAGCCTATGCGGTACACGACCTAGAAGATGCCATAGCCACCAAAGTACTTACTCTTGATGATTGGCAAACCCATGCTTTACCACAACTGCAGGCGCTTAACTTTAGCTGGTTAAACGATATGCTTGAATCACTCACTTTACGACTGTTTTCAAAGCATGATTTTGAGCGCAAAGATGCCATAGGCGAACTGGTTAATACCTTTATCATTCATATTCATTTAGATGTGCAAAACGAAGCGTTCGAATGCCCTATTTTAAAATACACAGCCAAGCTAGAAACTCAGTACGAGAGTGTACTGCAAATACTTAAACACTTTGTGTTTCAGCGCTTAATTCGCAACCCTAAAATGCAACAAATTGAGTTTAAAGGGCAAAACCTACTGATTGAATTATTTACCGCTTTTGCCAGCGATCCGCTGCGGTTATTACCCGAAACCACGCAAGCCCAGTACATAGAGGCGCAAAAACAAAACCAAGGTATGCGTATTATTTGCGATTACCTCAGTGGTATGAGTGATGAATACGCCTATAAAACCTATCAACGGCTGTTTTCACCCGTTCAATAATGAGTGGCTTTTAAACGATTAATAAAAAACCGAGTAAGTTTATTTACTCGGTTTTTTTGTGGTTACTTCACTTTGAAAAAGTCGTAATTAAAGAGACTTAACTCCCATGTTATAAAGCGTAAAGCCATACATATCGGCGTACAAATCAATAATTTTACTCGTTGGTGTGCCTGCACCATGTCCGGCGTTTGTT
Source organism: Pseudoalteromonas sp. 20-MNA-CIBAN-0454 (assembly GCF_040308685.1). Classification (NCBI taxonomy): domain Bacteria; kingdom Pseudomonadati; phylum Pseudomonadota; class Gammaproteobacteria; order Alteromonadales; family Pseudoalteromonadaceae; genus Pseudoalteromonas; species Pseudoalteromonas sp. 20-MNA-CIBAN-0454. The sequence continues at coordinate 58,373 of NZ_JBEOOB010000001.1, forward strand.
TCAATACGAATAAGCGTAGGGTTTGTACCCGCTTGTTTAGCTTGTAACTGCGCAGCAAATTTAAATGAGTGCGAAGGCACTACCCTATCGTCATGATCTCCTGTTGTTATCATAGTCGCAGGGTATTCTATGCCCGCTTTTACATTATGCAGCGGTGAGTAGTTTTTTATGTAAGTAAACATTTCTTTGCTTTGCTCACTGGTTCCATAATCGTACGCCCAGCCTGCGCCTGCAGTAAATGTATGGTAACGCAGCATATCGAGTACGCCTACAGCCGGCAGCGCCACTTGAAATAAATCAGGTCGCTGGGTCATAACTGCGCCTACCAATAAGCCACCATTTGAGCCGCCACGCAGAGCTAAGCGCTGTTTAGATGTGTACTTTTTGCTTTGTAAATACTCAGCTGCGGCAATAAAGTCATCAAATACATTTTGTTTTTGTAATTTAGTGCCCGCATTGTGCCACTCTTTCCCGTACTCACCACCACCGCGAATATTGGCCACCGCATACACACCACCTTGTTCAAGCCAAGCGGCAGTGGTTGGGCTAAAGCTTGGCGTTAAGCTAATATTAAAACCACCATAACCATATAAAATAGTTGGGTTTGAACCATCTAACTTTATACCGTTTTTGTAGGTAATTATCATAGGTACTTTAGTGCCGTCTTTTGAGTTATAAAACACTTGCTCAGAGGTGTAATCGTCACTATTAAAATCAACGCCAGATTTACGATAAACACCCGACTCCCCTGTAGTTACATCAAACGTATAGGTCGTTCCTGGGGTTTTGTAATTGGTAAAAGAGTAATACAGCGTTGTTTGCTCTTTTTTGCCACTAAAGCCACCCGCTGTGCCCACACCCGGCAAGGTAATATCGCGAATTAGCTCTCCCTTTTTGTTGTACTGTTTCACTTTTGAAATAGCATCAACCATGTAATTTGCAAAAAAGGTATCACCGCCTTTAGTAAGCTTTAATACATTTTCGGTTTCGGGAATAAAGTCCTGCCAGTTTTGCGGACCAGGATCAGCTGCATCTACCGTTACTACTTTTTGATTTGGGGCATTTAAGTTAGTCACTAAAAACAGCTTACTGCCTTCGTTATCAATAACCGATGTATCTGAGTCTGTGTTTCCTACAATAGTCACAAACTCGCTATTTTTTTGAGTTAAGTCTTTAATAAATAGCTTATTACCCGAAGTAGAAGTACTGGCAGAAATAAGTAAAAAACGGCCATCATGCGTTACATCTGCTCCTACATAACGATGTTTTTGCTCATCGGTTGCGCCAAATACCAGCTTATCGGTTGCTTGATCTGATCCTAAGGTGTGATAGTACACTTTATGTTGATCGGTTTTAGCCGACAACTCACTGCCTTCAGGTTTATCGTAGCTAGAATAATAAAAACCCTCGTTGCCTAACCAATCTATGCCACTAAATTTCACATCAACTAAAGCCTGTTCCACTTGCTCTTTAGTTTGCGTGTCTATAATAATAATTTTGCGCCAATCACTGCCGCCTTCCGATATTTGATACGCCAGTAATGAGCCATCTTTTGAAAACGACAGCCCCGACATAGACGTAGTGCCATCGTCGCTAAATTTGTTTGGATCTAAAAACACCTCAACGTCACCGCCCTCTTTACTGCGGTATAAAACATACTGGTTTTGCAGGCCATCGTTTTTATAAAAGTAAGTGTAATCGCCCTCGGTAAAGGGAGCGCCTATTTTTTCGTAGTTCATTAACTTTTCAAGACGCTGCTTTAACTTATCGCGATAAGGAATTTGCTCTAAATACGAAAAGGTTACCTTGTTTTGTGCTTTAACCCAATTGGCAGTCTCTGCGCTCATATCATCTTCTAACCAGCGATATGGGTCGGCCAGTGTTTCGCCAAAGTAGTTATCTACTACATCACCCTTTTTAGTTACAGGGTAGTTTACTGAATTTGCTTGGCTCATGGGTGCTTTAGCTTCTTTATTAGTTGCGGTATTTGTTGGCTCTGAGCAGCCGCTAAGTGCTACAAGAACAGCACATGCTAGGGTTTGTTTAAACATTTATCTCTCCATTATTATTGGTTTTTAATAGTAGGCCTAAGTTATTAACTTTAAGCAAGTTTGTCTAGCTAGATACGTTCAATACCACTTGTCGCTGTAAACAAGTGTAAATTTAGGCTTTAATAAGATTACGCAGCATAAATAAGAGCAATACATGCCCAGCCATAAATTTAATAGCTTTAAAGCATTTTACCCCTACTACTTAACAGAGCACCGCAACATTACGTGCCGACGCTTGCACTTTATTGGCAGCACTTTAGTGCTTTTTGTTATTGGCGTAGCGGTGCTTAAATCGCAATACCGTTTATTGTGGTTGTTACCAGTAATTGGCTATGGTTTTGCCTGGGTTGGGCATTTCTTTTTTGAAAAAAACAGACCCGCTACCTTCAAGCACCCTTTTTACAGTTTGTGGGGCGACTGGGTTATGTTTAAAGATATGCTCATTGGAAAAATAAAGTGGTGAACTATAGCTAACTTAAACTCTAGATAATAAATTCCTATTATTAATCCCTCACTTTCAAGTAAACATTATGTTTATTGAATGTTATTCAATTGACTGCCTTTGCTGCTTAGGTATATGTTAAAAGCTGTAATTTTAATTAGCTCAGTTGTTACTGCAAATTTAACTGAACTAATTTACTGCGTTTTTGAATGAGGGAATCAACATGAATAATAAATTATTATTAAAACTGCAAAAATCAACGCCACTGACTGTGTGTGCGCTAAGCGTATCGGCGGCATTACTGGGCTCTATGTACGCATCTGCTGCTGAGCAAGACACCCAAGCCGAGGCAAATATTGAACAAATTAGTGTTATTGGCTCGCGCCGACTAGGCCGAACTGTAGAGGACAGCCCAGTTCCAATTGATATTATTGGTGCCGATTCGCTTAAAAACTCAGGTCAAACCGAAACCAACGCCCTGCTTAGTAGCTTACTGCCTAGCTTTAACTTTCCGCAAGCATCACTTACCGATGGTAGTGACCATGTGCGCCCAGCTCAACTGCGTGGTTTAGCACCCGATCATACCTTAGTCCTTGTTAATGGTAAGCGCCGCCATAGTAATGCACTACTTAATTTAAATGGCTCAACGGGTCGAGGCTCATCATCGGTTGATTTAAATGCTATTCCGGCCAATGCTATTGCCCGAATTGAGGTACTGCGTGATGGCGCTGCTGCGCAGTATGGATCCGACGCAATAGCCGGGGTTATTAATATTGTACTTAAAAGTGCCAGTAGTGGCGGTTCTGTATCGGCTATATATGGCGCAAACATGACCGAAATGGATGGCGTGCCTGAACTTAAATCGGTATCAGAAGATGCCAATGGTAATTTAGCCTTTAACGAAGGGAGCGACCGTTCATTAACCGATGGTCAAACGTTAACACTGCAAGGCAATATGGGATTTGAGCTAGGCGATAACGGTTTTTTAAATATATCTACCGAATATCGCGATCGTCATTCAACCAATCGCTCTGACTACGACCAACGTGAAAACTACGCTCGTTTAGATGATGGCTCCGTAAATGGCGCACTCGATCCACGCGAGTTAACCTGGGATCGCTACAATCATAATTTTGGTAATGGTAATGTAGAAGACTTTTCTGTTTTTTATAACTCAGGATATGAGCTAACAAATAACGCTGAACTGTATTCTTTTGGCTCTTATAGTAAACGCGAAGGCGAAGGTGGAGGTTTTTACCGCCTCGCACAAGATGATCGTAACGTCACCGATATTTACCCCGACGGCTTTTTACCGGTTATCACCTCTGATATAAATGACTTTTCTCTCGCATTGGGTGTTAAAGGCTTTGTGAGTGAGTGGAATTACGATGTATCTGCCGTATACGGGCTAGATGACTTTGAATTTGGTGTAATAGATAGCGTAAATACCTCGTATGGGCCAAGCAGCCAAACACGTTTTGATGCCGGTACACTTACCTACGACCAACTTACGCTTAATGTTGATTTTAGCCGCGAGGTTGATGTCGACTTTTTAGCCAGCGGCTTAAACATTGCTGTAGGTGCTGAGTACCGCCGCGAAGGCTACGAAATTCAAGCAGGCGAAGAAGCCTCTTATGCCCAAGGCACATTTGGCCCTGGTGGTGCAGTAACCGATCCAGTGAACGGCCCATTTGGTTCAGCAGGCTCGCAAGTGTTCCCTGGCTTTACCCCTGAATCGGCAAGCGATAACAGCCGCCATAATGTAAGCTTATACGTAGATTTAGAAGCCTACATTACCGACAACTGGAACTTAAGCGTTGCAGCGCGTTACGAAGATTACTCTGACTTTGGTGATACCTTAAACGGTAAAATTGCCACACGTTATACACTAACCGAAGATTTAGCGCTGCGCGCCTCAGTATCAACCGGTTTTAGAGCGCCTTCGCTACAGCAACAACATTTTACTTCAGTTGCTACTGTATTTGTTGATGGTGAACCCACACAAACCGGTACTTTTGCACCCAGCAGTAACGTTGCAAAAGCACTCGGATCACCTGGCCTAGATGCCGAAGAAGCCACCAACTATGGAATAGGCTTTACTTGGTCAACCGACTTTAATTTCAGCTTATCGGTAGATTACTATCAAATACTTATTGATGACCGTATTGTACTGTCGAATAACTTATCTGGCGCTGCTATTGCCGATTTACTCGAAGGTACAGGGGCTAATCAAGGACGATTTTTCTTAAACGCTATTGATAGTAAAACTCGCGGTGTTGATGTGGTTGCTTCATATAACCTAATTACAGATAACTACGGCGATGTAGCATTTAATTTAGGCTTTAACTATGGCAAAAACCAAGTAACAGACATTATTGCCCCACCTGCAGAGCTGCAAGGCGCTGGGTTTGATCAAGACAACTTATTTTCTGGTAACGAACTACGTCGCTTTGAAGTAAGTACCCCGCGTAATAAATATAACTTAAGCGCGGTTTGGACTATGGATGATTGGCGCGCCACCTTACGAAATACTCGCTACGGCGAAACCCAAGATCCATCGGATATTGCACAGCGTAACGAAGTTTTAAAACCTAAATGGATCACCGATTTAGATGTAGCCTACGCAGTAACTGACAATGTATCGGTAAGCTTAGGTGCTAATAATATTTTTGATGTATACCCAGATCCAACCCGCGACCTAGTTGATGACGTAACTACATTCTCACGCTTATTTTCGTACTCAAGCTTTTCGCCATTTGGTTTTAATGGCCGCTACGTTTACGGCAAAATAGAAATGAGATTTTAATCCGCTAAGGTGTAAAGCTATTTAACCTAAGCGCTAATTAAATAGCAAAAATACAAAAGCCACCTAATTAAAGTTAATTAGGTGGCTTTTTAGTGGGTTAAATTAAAAACTAAATTTTAGTTAACCAACCGTGTGTATCTGCAGTTTTACCCCATTGAATATCGTTCAATGCTTGGCGCAGGCGCGCCGTAGTTGGGCCAGCTTCGCCGTTACCAACTTGGTATTCTTTATCATTATGAATAAACGTGCCCACTGGTGTTAATACTGCCGCAGTACCCGAAAGTGCTGCTTCAGTGCCCGGTTTAGCTGCGCGCTCTAAAAGCTCAGTAACGCTAAAGTTGCGCTCGCTTACCGTCATACCTAAGTCTTTAGCTATGGTTAAAATACTATTACGGGTAACGCCATGTAAAAACGTGCTATCGAGCGCTTTAGTAATAATTTCGTTGCCATCAATTAAAATAAAGTTAGCTGCACCGGTTTCTTGTACGTCGCCGCCTGGACAAAATAAAATTTGATCAGCCTGATGCTTAGTACGTGCTGCTGAAATTGGTCCTAGTGCACTGGCGTAGTTGCCACCACTTTTTATCATGCCCATGTGCGGCGCACAGCGCATACCATCTTCTTCAAGTAATACGCGCAGTGCCGTTGCACCGCCACTAAAGTAATCACCTACTGGCGATAACAAGGTATATAGCAATGAGCTCATTGAAGGCGCAGCGGCTTTACCAATTGCGGCCTCAGTACCAATATGCGTTGGGCGAATATACATAGAGCCCGGTGGTAAAGGCGTTTCATCTGCATATTGGCGCACAATATCAATAATCATGGTTTTTAGCATCTCGCCATCAACACTTGGTAAACTAAGCAATTCTGAACTCTGCTGCATGCGCGCAATGTTTGCATCCATTCTAAAAATATAGACTGAGCCATCTTCATGGCGAAAGGCTTTTAAGCCTTCAAAACATGTGCTTGAATAATGTAAAACGTGAGCGCCAGGATGCAGTTCAAGCTTATCAGAAGGGACAATTGAGCTTTCGCTCCATTTATTATCAGAAAAACGAGCTTGAATCATCTGCGGCATAAACACAGTACCAAATGCGGCCATTTTAATCTCTCTTGTGTGGTCTATTTTTCTCCATTGTATGACAACCAACTACTACTTAACCATAGCAAAACAGCCTGTTTTTAAATTAATTAGAAGAGTTTTTTGCATGTAGTGGTGGTTATTTAATCAAAAAAGCCATTTACAACACTTTAATGCAATAATCAGCTAACGCCTTTACGCTAACCGATTATTTAATGCAGGCATTACCGTTACAGCTACTTTATTAATCATTATTTAAAAGAATACCGAAATATACGCTTTAACACCGAGGCATATTGACTAAAAAACCCTCCCGTATTGTAGGCAATGCCTTGTTTTTGCAATACTGCTTGTACTTGCGGTGCCACTTCTTGATAACGCGACGAAGGCATATCTGGAAACAAGTGATGCTCAATTTGAAAACTCAAATGCCCGGTTAATACATGAAACCAACGCGGCCCTTTAATATTTGACGAGCCCAATACTTGGCGGTAATACCACTGCCCTTGGCTTTCGTTTACACAGTCTTGTTCTTTAAAGGTTTCGGTTTGCTCAGTAAAGTGACCACAAAATATTATGGTCGACGTCCATAAGTTACGGATTAAATTTGCCACTAAGTTACCCGTTAATACCCACAAAAATAATGGTCCAGCAAGTAGCGGAAATATCACATAGTCTTTAATTAATTGGCGCGCGCCTTTACTAAAAAAGCGCTGTTTTAAGGTGCTATGCAACACGGCACCATCGCGGTGTGGCTTCTTTTTACCTATAAACACGCGCTCGCCTGCCAGTTCGTGATACGACACTCCCCATTGAAACAACACACTTAAATTTAAATAGGTTATAAATTGCCACGTGTTTTTTAAACGCCATTTAAAATCGTCACTTAACCTTAATAAGCCATAACCAAAATCGCGGTCTTTACCTATAATATTGGTGTATGTGTGGTGCTCAAAGTTATGCACTCGGTGCCAACTTTGTCCATCGCAGGCTATGTCCCATTCATAGTTTTGTGAATTAAGTTGCTTGTCGTTCATCCAATCGTACTGGCCATGCATTACATTGTGGCCAATTTCCATATTATCTAAAATTTTAGCAAGGGCGAGTAACAGCACACCCACAACCCACAGTAATGGCACAATAAAACCAAGCATAAGTAAAATACGCCCGCTCCATTCGCATACTCGCTGTTTACGTACAACAGCGCGAATATAATCAGCATCTTGCTGGCCTACTTTGCCAAGAGTATCCATTTTTATGGCATTTAATTCTTTTTCTAATTGCTCAAAGTTAATGGTTTTCATAATTGTAGCTCCAAATCACTTACCGCTTGGCTTACGCAAAGTTGAATTAACTGCTCGCCGCTATCACTTAATTCACCGGTTTTTAAATTGCGTACCACGCCCGACTTTTTAATACATTGGCACTGATGGCAAATACCAATGCCGCAACCACGTTTAACGGGTAGCTTTTTTTCTTCAAACTGAGTTAGCAAAACATCGTTGCCCAATACCACATGCGCGCCACTGTTAATTTTTACATTAAATTGGCTGTCGTCTTTTAAGCTTGGCAACGCTAAACCAAATGCCTCTTGGTAGTAATTTAAATCATGCTTTTTAGCAAAGTCACTCACCGTTTGCATAAAGGCTGCAGGGCCACAGCAATAAATATCGGGGTTTTCCCATGGTTTAATATTGCAGGTTATATCGCTTGATTGCTCGCGCGTTAATAATAAAAACGAAAAATGCGCAAACTGCGCCGCCAGTTCACTCAGCTCATCAACACATTGATGCTCAGTTACTTTTGCGTAATACACTAACAACACCTTTTGCGTGGTTTGGCTTAGGTAATCATCAAGCATAGCCAGCATGGGGGTAATGCCCGACCCACCAGCAATAAAAGTGGCCGGTGTATGTGTGTTTTTAAATACAAAGTCGCCATTTGGCGCAGAAATACTGCACCACAAACCCGCTTTTAAGGTGTTATTTAGTAAGCCTGTAAAGCGCCCTTGTGGATTCGTTTTGATTAGTAAACGCACTAAGCCTGTGTTTTTAAATTGCTGAGCGCTTGAAGCCACAGTAAAAACACGCGTTAATAATCGCCCGTTAATTTCAAGGGTTAAACTTATATGCTGCCCAGCAGTATGCTTAGGCCATTGCTTACTTGGTTTAAGTTGCACACTTAAAAAATTGCCATTAAGGGTAACTGCGTCAACTACTTGGGCTCTATATTGCCCTGCGCGCCATGCGGGTTTAAACACCTGCATAATTGGCTCTATATAACTGGCAAAACTTTGATGGTGTAAAAACCATTTTGAAAATTGATCTAATATTTGCATGATCATAAGCACTTAATTCTCTATTGCGATTCAAAACACTTTAGGCTTACACGTGTGCGCCCAAACTTTCAGCGCACAAGTGTACGCTCAATATTTGTGATTTCAACCCTGTTAGAGTAATTATTCAATATTTAGCTGCAGGACTAATTTATACTTTAATAATCGATTTTCCACGCGGTATCGTATGTATACTCAATCAAGCAAATACATTAAAAGTAATTAAGAGAGTAAGCATGTTTTCGATATTTAAACCAGATCCAAGCAAAAAACTACGCAAAGAGTACGACGCAAAATTAGAGCAAGGCATGCAGGCACAGCGTAAAGGCGATATTAAAAGCTACGCTATGTTAAGCGCCGAGGCCGAAAAAATTTGGAGTGAAATAGAAAAAACAAACGCTAAAAAGTAATATACTTCTTAGCGTTGAAGAAAGATTATTACAAATCGTTTTTAGGCTGTTTTAGCTGCTTGTCGTGTACTTTAGAAAGCACTAACAGCGAGCAAATAGCACCTAATAGTGCTAATCCCATATCTGATTGGGTATCCCACACGTAACCTTGGGTGCCTAAAAACGCTTCGGCATTTTCGCTGCTCAACAATGCCACCCACCACTCTAGTAGCTCATAAAAAGCACTAAAGGCTAAGCATATCGAAATAATAAACGTAATGAGCCACCCTTTGCCATTAACTGCATTTTTACGCAGTAAAATTTCGCGTGCTAATAATGCAGGTACAAAGCCCTGAAAAAAATGCCCTACTTTGTCGTAGTTATTGCGCTCACTGCCAAATAAATTATCGAATAGCGGTACTTCAGCATAGGTGTAATGGCCGCCTACCATCAACACAATACAATGCGCTAGAATAAACCAATATAAAATAGGGGTTAACTTAAATTGTTTATAGGTGCCAAGCATAATTACCACACCAATAATGGCTGGTAGCACTTCTAAAAACCAAGTAAATTGATCTTTTGGGTTTATGCCCGACCAGATCAGCACGCTAAAAAATAATCCGAGCCATATATACTTTATTATCATTTTTATACTCAACTATAGCTTTCTTGAATTTTGGTATTATTTAAAGTTAACTTTAGCTGTTAAACGGTTAAATAAACGCGGAAAAAAGCGTTTAATGGTAGGAGCCCAACCACTTAAGCCTTGGCCAACAATCACTTCATCTTTTTTGCTATTAATAGCGTTAATCATTTTTGATGCGGCTACTTTAACATCCATGCCATTTTCTATAGCTTGCTCAGATTTATTTTGTGCAACACCTTGCGGGTTTAATGAGTTGTGCGCAATCGCGGTTTTTATAAAACCTGGGCAAATTGTTAAACAATGAATGTTATGCTCTTTTACTTCTGCGCGCAGGCAATCCATAAACCCCACCACAGCAAATTTAGTGCCTGAGTAACCGGTTCTTAGTTTAGAGCCTACCTTTCCTGCCACACTACTTATAGCTACAACCGAGCCACTTTTTCTTGCAACCATAGAGGGCAGTACCGCTTTAGTTAATGCCACTAAACCAAAATAGTTAACCTCCATTAATTGGCGGTACACTTTAAAGTCGTTTTCTAAAAATAAGCTACGCTGCGATATGCCACCGTTATTAATTAAAATATCGATTGCGGGCAACTCATTTATTGCCGCGGTAACTTTACTTAATACTTCTTCGGGCTTTGCTAAATCGAGTGGCAATATTAAATGCCCTTCTCCTTTTAGTTCAGCCTTAAGCGCTGTCAGTTTTTCAACATTACGCGCCGATAAAATAACGCTAGCACCTAGCTCTGCAAACTGTATTGCCAGCTCCTTACCTATGCCCGATGACGCACCGGTGATCCACACTGTTTTATTATTATAATTCATACTTTGTTACCGTATTTTTATGCTTTAGTTACAGCACGTTAGTTATTGTGTTTATGGCTTGGTTGGGCCAGCAATGTCGGTTACTTGCTGCTCTAGCTTTTTATAACAGCCCAACATAAATAATAGCTCTGCAGTTACATACAAAGGGCCAATAATAAGCCCCGATATATCATCTATAAACGCGGGTTTTTTACCTTCAAAATAGTGGCCAGCAAACTGTAAAATCCAACCAAATACAAACAGCCCTACACTAATCGTTAACCAAGGAGTAAATGCCATGGCTGCAATAGGTTGCGCGCCCACAAGTAATATAGTTAATAGCACAGCCATAATAAGGCCCAACGACACACTCAACATTAAATAATACACAACTGATACAAATACAATAAGTTGTCCGCCATCTATAACAAGGCCTCCCAACGGAATCTGAATGCGCGTCAATAAACACAATACGGCAAATACAATGAGCGGAATGCCTAACAGGTGGGTGAGTACATTGCGTTTTGAGCGGTGATAAAGCCCGTAGTTACCTAGTTGCTGCTGCAGGGTTTTCATTAGTAATCCTTGTTTATTTTTGTTATAAGTTTTACCTTAGCAAAAGTAAGCACAATAACAATGTAAACTATTCAATATTATGTAAATTAAATAAGTGCAGAAATTATTTTTCCCGGCTCATGCTGAGGTTTCATATCCATTCGATCGCGCCCTTGTTGGTATTCTTGCTCAAGCATTTTTTCAAGTTCGTTAATTTTATCTGCAATTACATCAAGATCAGCGCCTTGCGCTTGTAACTCTTTAGTCAGCTCCTCTATTGCCGCTTTTAGCTCGTCTATTTTGTCTTTATTTACACCTAAACGCTGATAAACAAGCGCTTCTTGGGCTTTTTCTAAAAATGATTGCTCTTTAGGGGCTGAGTTTATGCCTTTAACATCACTTGTTTTTTCATCAATGGGGGGATTGATTGCCGCAACTTCGCTTGGGCTTGCCGCTTTATTTACACTAGGGGAATTATAGTTACTGTATTGATTTTTAAACGTTATTGTTGTCATTAGCTCAAACCCATTGTTGCGTTACAAGCTATGCAGCAATTTTAGTTCCAACTAAGTAAAAAAGCCCTAACAAAATCTAAACTTAAACCTTACTTAGCTTTATTTAAAATAAAAGCAAAATAATAAATAGTTAGAGCTAAGTATTATGGGTGTTTTTATAACCATGTATTGATAGCAATATAACTATTATAAGTAGTTATATTGCAACATAACGACTGCTTATTTAATTTAAGTTTTAGGTTCTAAATGTAATCTATGGAGTTCATTACGCACCCATTTTGTATCAAGGTAGTGCTCTAAATTAGCTTGGGCAAACTTTAAAAAGCTGCGCGCTGCGTGCGAAATGTGTCTGTCGGTACGCATTACAAAGTACCATTGGCTGGCTATATCGGTGTCGATCACATGCAGTTTTGTATAGCTATTATCACCTTTTGGTAAAACATGATGCGACAGCAAGCTAATTCCCATACCCGACGACACTGCAACCCGTATGGCTTCGTTACTCGCCATTTTAACGCCGTCGCTAAGTACTAAGCCCCTACTTTGTAGCTCACTTTCAAATAGCATACGTGTGGCAGAACCATTTTCACGCAGTAAAAATCGATATGGCATTAAGTCCGCCAACGTTACGTTTTTTTTATTCAATAGAGGATGATTATTAGGCACTATAAATTCTAATGGATTATGTAAAAACCGAGCAGCTTGGGCTTGCTCTAACGATGGTGGGTGGCTAAAAACGTAAATGTCGTCTTCTCCACGCTCAAAGCGAGCTAATACCTCTTCGCGATTGCCAATTTCCAGCGGTAACTCTACATGCGGATGCAAATTACTATAAGGGCCGAGTAATTTAGGCAAAATATATTGCGCCGTATTTACCATGGCAATTTTACATCTCCCTCGCTCGCCTCCACGTAATTCAGCTAAAAAATCTTGGTAATCTTCAAAATGAGCAAACACCTGCTTGCAGGTTCTAAATAGCTCAAGGCCAGCCTCGGTTACCTGTAACTTTTGCTGTTGCATAGTTATTAGTGGCTCTCCTATTTCTTCTTGTAAGCGTTTTATTTGCAGTGAAACAGTAGGTTGCGTTAAATAAAGCTGCCTTGCTGTTTCACTTAACGAACGGGTTTTTACTACACTCATAAACACTTCTAGTAATCTAAACGATATATGCCTTAAATCCATACCCACCTCATAGATAGTTATCTATATATAACCACTGTTCATTTTATTATTTACTATACAAAGTTTTCTCTACAATAGCGCCACTTAATTTTACAGCTAGGAAACACCGTGCCCGATATTGTTGTTATGTTTTTTATATTAGGTTTAATCGCCGGACTTATACACTCTGATCTTGCTATACCCAAAGCCACTTACGAAACCCTAAGCTTACTGCTAATGCTTACTATTGGTTTAAAAGGCGGTATGGTTTTACACGGTAATTTAAATTGGCAGCTACTCCCAGAAATGGGGGCAATTATGCTGCTTGGGGGGCTTATTCCTTTAATGCTATACCCTATTTTAAAGTACGTTATTACACTTTCTCATGCTAATAGTGCCAGTATTGCGGCGCATTATGGCTCTGTTAGTGCGGGTACATTTGCTGTTGCGCTTGCCTACGCAGAATCGTCTAGTTTGGTTGTAGGCGCTGAAGTAACTTTATATTTAGTGATGCTAGAACTGCCGGCTATTATTGTTGGCCTGCTAATATATAGAAAATTTAATAAAGAAAGTGCGCCAACTAAAAAGCTGTCTTTAAAAGCGGTTTGGCACGAAGCACTAACCAATAAAAGCGTTATTTTACTCGTTGGCGGTGTAATTATTGGCATAATGTACGGCACGCAACAAGGTAGCCAAGTTACCAGCTTATTAACTAACGGCTTTAAGGTTGTACTGGCATTATTTTTACTTGAAATGGGTTTAACCGCCGCGCAAACTTTGCGCCCTGTGCCTTGGCATCATTGGAAGTTAGCTTTATTTGCTATTATTACCCCTTTATTTTTGGGCACGCTTGGCGTAGCAGTCGGTACACTTTTACACCTTGAAATGGGCTCAATTGTAGTTTTAGGTAGCCTAGTTGCCAGTGCCTCATACATTGCAGCGCCTGCAGCAATAAAAGCCGCCATTCCAGAAGCCAATATTGGCCTTGCTATGCTCTGCTCTTTAGGTATTACTTTTCCGTTTAATGTTTTAATAGGTATTGGTTTGTATCATCAATTAGCGCTGCTAATGCAGTAATCAAAGGTTTAATTTTAAACTCACCTGCATAAATTAAAACCGCTCATTTACAACACATAAAAGTAATCGTTTTAACGGCTGTTACTTTTATTTGTTGTGCCGCCACTGTTTAAAACTTAAAAACACTTACTAACAGTTTGCTCAATGGCTTAAATTTATTGCTCTTATCGCATTAAACCAAACAAATAAAATAACAAAAATCATACAATTTAAATACGTTTAAAACACAAACACGCCGCAATTGTGCGCTTATTTTACGTAATTGTGCAGTTAAAAATTTATTTTCATTGATTAATAAAAAATCACTTTACTTCCTTTCAAAAGAGTCCTACATTCGCCGCAAAATCAACCAACAATAAATAATCGCCTTAAAACAGAGTCGGTAAACAGCGTTTATTTATGACCTTAAAATCGGATAATTCTAATGATAGAATTCGTTGCTACTAGCAAGTCAAATAACCCGTTAGCACCTGTTATCGGTTTGTCTTTTTTTGCTATAGCTTCTGGCTTTTTAATGAGCCTGATCCCGCTATCGCTATCGGCATTTAAACTCGATGTAGATCTTGCCCCATGGCTAGCGAGTGTATTTTATTTTGGCTTACTTATTGGCGCTACATGCATTGAACGCATAGTAGTAAAAATAGGCCACAGGTTTGCTTTTATTTTATTTCTTAGTTTATTAATTTTAAGTGTTCTTGCTCAGCTAGTTATGCCTAAAGCTGGGGTTTGGTTAATGGCGCGTTTTGTTGCCGGTATGGCCGTTGCAGGTGTATTTGTGGTGGTTGAATCGTGGTTATTAATGACCAACACGCCTAAAGCTCGTGCTAAACGTTTAGGCCTTTACATGACCTCGCTTTATGGCGGCAGCGCAGTAGGCCAACTTGCTATAGCACCGCTAGGCACGGTAGGTGCTGTGCCCTACTTATTTGTAGTTGGTTTATTATTGCTAGCAATTTTAGCACCGTTATTAATTACATCAGGCCAACCAGATAGCCAAGAACTACAAAAACTGCCATTAAAAGAAATTAAAACCCTTAGCCGCCCAGCAATATTAGGTTGCTTAGCGTCGGGGCTATTACTGGGGCCAATTTACGGATTAATGCCTGTATATATCGCAGCACAAAGCGAGCAAGCTCAATATACAGGTTTGTTAATGGCAATTATTATTCTTGGCGGCATGTTAGTACAGCCACTTGTAAGTTACTTATCTACTCGTATGGGTAAAAACTTACTCATGGCAATGTTTTGCTTTTTAGGTGCAGCAAGCGTGTTAGGTATATTGCAAACAACCAGCTTTAGCGGCTTAGTTGTTAGCTATTTAGTGTTAGGGGCAGCAAGTTTTGCACTTTACCCTATTGCCATTACGCTCGCCTGCGACTCTTTGCCTATGGCTAAAATTGTATCAGCAACCGAAATCATGCTTTTAAGCTACAGCCTAGGCTCTGTGCTAGGCCCAATGCTTGCAGCTAACTTCTCTGATGCAAGCGATGGTATTTTACTTTATTTAGGCGGCTGCTTAGCCACCACCTGTATTTACATGCTAATTAAAAGCATGAAAGACATTCCAACAGGCAGTACACCCGTTGCAGGCTAAGCTAGCAACCACATAAATTAGTAATACAAAAATGCCGCTCAGTAAAATGAGCGGCATTTTTTGTTGTTCACAATTAATAATAATACTTTATAAAGGCATCGCCCTTTTTAATCTTTGCTATTTAATGCTTCTTATAAAGATAGCTCTTGTTTAGCGCGCGTTAAGTTATGTGATACAAGTGCGTTTTTATTAAGCTGCACTGCCTCGTATAAATCAGCGATTGCAGCAGTCTCGTTATTTGCTTTTAAACGTGCAACACCACGGTTACTTAACGCGTACGATGTAAGCTGGCGTAGTTTAAATTTAGAGCCTTGTGCATTATTTAATAGTGCTATTGCTTGTGTACATACGGCTTCAGCTTCTGCGTAATTTTTTGACTTAACGTTAAGCGCACAGCTGTTAAACGACTGTTCTAATTGCTGTGGTGCAGTTGCGGTTTCAATAACCATTAATTTGTAATCACTTTGCTCAGCCATTGCAGCAGCTGAACATGTAAGTAGTGAGCTAAGAGCGATAGTTTTGATAAGTGTTAATTTCATGGTCATAGTCCTATTAGTTAAGTCGTGCTTATTGCCGACAACTGAACTTTAGAGAATTAACACAAAATCGACAAACGATTAAAATAAACTCAATAGGTGAATAAAACTAACCTATAGACTTTAGTCTAGTGATGATTCATTAATTTACTCTCATATAATTTATCTAGTTGTCGTAGCCCCTCTACTTACTTTTTGCTTCACTTATGCTTAAAAAGCAAGCACATCATTTTTCACCCAAAACTATAAACTCCCCCGCCCATATGCCATAATCTAAATAATTCATAATTTTAGTAACTTGGCGCTATTTTTTGCGCTTTAAAGTTAACTACTCAAGGTTTTACGCATGGCATATCAAGAGCAAAATCAAGCAACAATCTATTGGCACGACTACGAGACTTGGGGGGCTAGTCCGCAAAAGGATAAGCCGAGCCAGTTTGCGGGTGTTCGTACCGATCTTGATTTGAATATTATTGGTGAGCCGCTTATTGAATACTGTAAACCGCAGGCGGATTACTTGCCGCATCCTGAGGCGTGTTTAATTACCGGTATTACGCCACAAGTGGCGATGAAAAAAGGCTTGGTTGAGGCTGAATTTATAGCAAAAATTCATGCACAATTTAGTGTGCCAAATACCTGTGTTGCCGGTTATAACAGTATTCGCTTTGATGACGAAGTAAGCCGTTATAGCTTTTATCGTAACTTTTACGACCCGTACGAGCGCGAATATAAAAACAACAATAGTCGCTGGGACATTATTGATTTAGTGCGTGCTTGTTATGCACTGCGCCCAGAGGGCATTGAATGGCCGTTAAAAGAAGACGGTAGCCCAAGCTTTAAGTTAGAGCATTTAACCGTTGCCAACGGTATTGAACACGCTGCGGCGCACGATGCACTGTCCGATGTAACCGCTACTATTGCACTGGCTAAACTAATAAAAGACAAGCAGCCAAAGCTGTATAACTTCTTTTTTAGTTTACGTGGTAAAAAAGCCTTAGCTGAGTTGGTTGATGTATTTAACATGACCCCGCTTGTACATACCAGCTCACGCATTCCAGCAACGCAAGGCTGTACTAGCTGGGTTGCACCTATGAGCTTTCATCCGGTAAATAAAAATGCCGTAATTTGTTTTGATTTAACCCAAAGCCCACAAGTACTTATTGATTTAAGTGTTGAGCAATTACGTAAACGTTTATATACCAAGCGTATTGATTTAGCTGAAGACGAATTACCCGTAGGGTTAAAACTAGTGCATTTAAACAAGTGCCCTATTTTAGCACCTGCTAAAACGTTATTACCTGAAAATGCAGCGCGTTTAGGCATTGACCGCGAGCAATGTTTAAAAAACTTGGCGGTGTTAAAAGCCAATAGCGAGTTGCGCGATAAAGTAACTGAGGTGTTTAACGAACAAGGCGATTACAGCGCCACAACTAACGTTGACTATTTACTTTACGATGGGTTTACTAGCCATGCTGATAAAGCTAAATTTGCGATTATTCGCGATGCAAAACCCGAAGACTTAGCCGATTTAAAACTCGATTTTGAAAATAAAAAGTTTAATACTTTATTGTTTAGATACCGCGCTCGTAACTGGCCGCAAACGCTTAACCAGCAAGAGCTGGATCAATGGCGTCAGTATTGTCAAAACAAGTTAATGCACGGGGAAGATCAACCCTCAATTAACGCTCAAGACTTTATGATCACACTTGAAAATTTAGCCCATGAGCACGACGACAGTGAAAAAAACCTAACCATTTTAAAAGCCTTATATAACTACGCACAAAGCATGTAGCTTGCTTTAAGTTTATTGGTACAAGGCATACAAAAACGCGACGCTTTATAACTAAAGCGTCGCGTTTTTTGTTTTAAGTAAATGAGAAGACATAAAACCAACAATGATCTTTTTAGATCTATCACTTCCTCTAAAAGCGCAGCGCCTCTTAACCTCTTGGTGAATAAATCACTTTACGGGCTTTGCACATCACGCAAGCTTGGCGTCTACAACGATATACTCAAGGTAAACGTTATTTTTTATGCTGTGCTTCAATGCGTGCAAGTAAGCTTGATGTATCGTAGCGGCCACCGCCTAATGCTTGCACGTCGGCGTAGTACCCATCTACTGTGGCTGTCATTGCTAGCGTTGCGCCGTTATTTTTAGCCTCATTAAGCGCTATGCCTAAGTCTTTACGCATCCAATCAACTGCAAAACCAAAGTCGTATTCCCCTGCCCACATGGTTTTGTAACGGTTTTCCATTTGCCACGAACCGGCTGCGCCTTTAGAAATAGTTTCTATTACTTTTTCACCATCAAGCCCTGCTTGTTTTGCAAAATGTAAGCCTTCGGCTAAGCCCTGTACTGCACCCGCAATACAAATTTGATTAACCATTTTACATAATTGCCCTGAGCCTACGCCACCTAACAATTGGCTAAAACGACTAAATGCCGTCATAACAGGCTGCACTTTGGCAAATACAGCTTCGCTGCCACCAGCCATTACCGTAAGCACGCCATTTTCGGCGCCAGCTTGGCCACCCGATACTGGCGCGTCAATAAAGTCGACTTTTAATAACGCTGCTTTTGCTGCCACTTCGCGTGCCACAGTTGCTGAAGTAGTAGTATGATCGACCAAAATACTGCCCGCTTTAATACCGGCTAATACCCCATTTTCGCCATATACTACCGAGCGTAAATCGTCGTCGTTACCCACACACATAAATACAATGTCGGCATCGTTTACAGCTTCGCGTGGAGAGGCTGCAAAGCTGCCGCTAAATTCGTTAGCCCACTTTTGAGCTTTAGCTTGAGTACGGTTATAAACGCACACACTGTGCCCTGCTTTTGCTAAATGCCCCGCCATTGGGTAACCCATTACGCCTAAACCTATAAATGCTACTTTCATTGACATAAAAATGACCTATTAAACTGATAACTTAAAAACCATGCCTGATTATGTCAATCGGTTGATAAAAAAGCGAATGAAGTCTTTATAAAGTTTATTTAATAGGAATTTAAGTAGGTGATCTATGGATAGTATTTATCAATTTAATGCAGAATGCTGTAACAAGGCGCTTTTTTCTTTTAAGCAGTTAAAAGGCAAAACGCTACTTATTGTAAATATTGCCAGTGAATGTCATTTTTCGGCGCAGTTAACCGCTTTAGAAAAACTGTATCAGCAGTATAAAAGCAGTGGATTTACCATTTTAGCGTTTCCGTGCAATCAATTTGGCCAAAAGGAGCCGCTTGATAATTTAGCCATTAACAGCTTTTATCAAGCGCAATTTAATACTACATTTGAAATATTTGCCAAAGTAATGGTAAACGGCCCAGAAGCTCACCCCTTGTTTAATTACTTAAAACTGCACACCAGAGGTATTTCGCAAGGACGAGTAATAAAGTGGAACTTCACTAAATTTTTAATTAATTCGCAAGGCCAACTTGTTTCTCGTTATGCGCCGCGCACCAAGCCAGAAACATTAAAGCAGGCAATTGAAAATCAGTTATTGCTAACAGCTAAATAACAAAGCAAAACGAGAGCAAAAGCTCCCGTTTTATTTATAACGTGCAGTAATGCTTAACTACTAAATGCCACATTGGCAAATACCAAGGTCATTAATATTGGGCAAACAAAACGTATGTACTGAGCAAACCAGTAATGCGCGCCGCTAGTTGCTTGGTGTAATTTGTTACCGCGCTGCCATAACCAGCCCACTGTAACAAAGTAAAACAGCCCCATTAACGGTAATTGGTACTGGGTAAATACCATAATAACCAAGCCAAATAACCAATCAAAATTAAGTATTATTAAGCTGGCAAACACTAGCACTACGCCACTAACCAGCCACGTAGCTTTAGTGCGATCAACGCCGTGGTTTTCGACTAAAAACGCCACCGGAATTTCGGTGGTTGATATAGTAGAAGTAACCGAGGCTATCGACATTAATACAAAAAACAATAAACCAACCAATAAGCCAATATCGCCCATGGTGCTGAATAACGCTGGTAAAATGGCAAAAATAAGCTGCCCTTCGCCAATTAATTTACCGTTACTAAACACTTCTACGCCGTTGTGCTGCGCCACATAAATAGCAGGCACAATAAGTAAACCAGCTAAAAAGGCCACACTGGTATCGAGTAGTGCTACGCTGGCAGTCAGTTTTGGTAAGTTAGCACCGGGTTTTAAATACGAGCCGTAAATCATCATACAGCCCACACCTAGCGATAAGGAGAAAAAGGCTTGCCCCATAGCTGCAATAATTAAGTTAGGGTCGAGTATTTGGCTAAAATCAGGTATTAAATACGCTGCAAAGCCATCACTTGCACCATCTAGCGTTGCAATATAAATAATTAAACCAATTAGCAATACTAGTAGCACCGGCATTAAACGCCGTGACCAGGTTTCAATACCCGATTTAACCCCTTTTAAAATAATACTCGCGGTTAAAATAAGCATAAGTGGGGTAAACACAAAATTACGCAGCGCAGAGTCGCTGTGTAAAAATTCGCTAGCGCCGCTAAAGCCTAAAAATGTAGTTACGGGTTCAATAGCATACGACAGCATCCACCCCGCCACTATTGAATAAAAGCTAAGCATTACAATAGCGCCGCCAAGGCCAATATAACCTGCAGCCGCGCCTACTTTAGGGGCTTTATTTTGCCATGCTTGCCTAAGTGCTTTTACCGGATTAGCTTGGGCGTAATACCCTAAATACAGCTCGGTATATAAAGCCGGCAAAGCAAGTAAAAATATAACAATAAAGTAAACCAGTAAAAAAGCACCGCCACCATGATTAGCAGCCTGCGTAGGAAAACCCCATATATTACCTAGACCTACCGCTGCGCCAGCGGCGGCCAATACAAAACCAAGTCGACTTTGAAAACCATCACGCACTTGTGTCATACACCTACAAATCTGTTATTATTTTAGCTGTTGTGAATTAAACCATATTTCATCGCGCCTTAGTAATAAAAATGTACCTAGCGCGCACAACAACTAACAACCGCTCACTATATGTTCAGCTTATGCATACAAGCAGGTAATCGGTATTAAATTTATTATTATTTTGAGCGTTTATGAGTTCACTTTACTTTAAAAACACCCTGCAAATTAATCAGCCTTTTAGTAACAATAAAAGCCCTATTTTATTGTTTGACGCTAAAACGCTCGATATAAGCCAATATAATTTGCCTGATTATTTAAGCCCTTTTGAGCTACAAATAATAAACCGCCGTAAAAGTGTATCGGCCAAGCAAGAATATTTAGCCACGCGATTATTACTTAAGTATTTAGTTATAACCTCGCACCCTAATATGGCGGGCATTAAGCCGTGTAATATAAGTTCAGAGTTTAACCTACAAACAAGTAAATTAGCGCTACACATTAATAACAGCCACACCGTTATTAATACCTGTATATCGCATTCTAATGGTTTTGTTGGCGCTGCACTTAACCCTACAAAAGCCCAGTTTGGTTTCGATATTGAAAAAATAAGCACAAAGCGCCCATTTGAAAAGCTCGCAAAGCATTTTTATCATACCGATGAAATTGCGCTGATCACCAAGCCTGCTAATGCAGAGGATCAAGCTAAACACTTTTTTAGAATTTGGACCTTAAAAGAAGCGCTCGCTAAAGCCACTAGCCGCCCTATTGCCAAGTTGCTAAGCCCTAATGTGTTTACTGAATTAACTTGCGCGCAGCTTAATGCCAGCAGTGCTGTGGTGGGTAAGTTTGATATAAGTGTAGTGAGCGAAAAAAGCACTGACTGGCAGTGCTCTCTTATTAATTTAGCTGTATTAGGCCGCGCAATCGCTCTCTAATAGTCGGCTATGAATAGCTTGCACTACGTTGTCGGATTCGCCTTGCTCGACCAAAAAGCACAAGTTATGCTTACTTGCACCGTGGCAAATTAGCCGTATATTAAAGTCACTTAATACCTGCATTAAGTTCATTTCATGCTGACGTAACTGTATTTCTGAGCCAATAAGCGCCACTAAAGTTAAGTTATTTTCTACCGATACATGGCAAAACTCAGCAAGTTTATCTAAACACCCCTGATCAAGCTCTGGGCGCGATGCATTAGGCGCGTTATCAAGCGTTATTGCTACGCTAATTTCAGAGGTGGTCACTAAATCTACCGAAATATTAAACTCACTTAAAATAGTAAATACTCGTGCTAAAAAGCCACTAGCTAATAGCATTTCTGGGCTTTTAAGAGTAAGTAATATTTGGTTTTTGCGTTGTGTTACTGCGCGGATTCCTGGCAGTTGCGACTTTTCACGCTCAATCCAAGTACCACCACGCTCAGGTTCACGGCTCGACCCTACAAACACATTAATATGGCTGCGGCTGGCGGGTAAAATAGTTGCCGGATGCAATACTTTTGCACCAAAGGTAGCCATTTCGGCAGCTTCATCAAAACTGAGGCGTGCAATAGGCGTGGCTTTTACGCATAAACGCGGATCGGTACTAAAAATACCCACTACGTCAGTCCAAATATGTACACTTTTGGCATGAATAGCCTCGGCCAATAATGCCGCGCTGTAGTCTGATCCACCGCGCCCTAAAGTGGTCGTTTGGCCGTGCTCGTCGCTGCCAATAAAGCCCTGTGTAACAATTACTTGATCGTCTAACAGCGGAATAAGTAATGCGCTTGCTGCTTGTGCAGTAGCTGCAACATTAGGAGTTGCTTTACCAAATTGACTGTCGGTTTTAAGCACTTGACGCACGTCAAAGCGTATTGCATTTAAACCTTTTGAGCGCAGCACTTGGGTAAATAAATAAGTTGATAATCGCTCGCCAAAACTTAATAGCTCGTCATGTAGCGCTTTTGTTTGTAACGTTTGGCTGGCTAGTTTTTCAAATGCCGCTAACGTCTGGGCAAAGCCCTGCTCTAAATCGGTATCTAAACTCAATTCAGCTAAAATAGCCTGCTGAATCGCTAGCACACCGTTAATATGCGCTTGGCGCTCATCTTCGCTAAGGCTGCTATTGCACAGCTCAACTAAATGATTAGTGACTCCTGCGCTGGCGCTTAGTGCAACAATACGCACGCTTTTATCTGCTACTATTATTTTACTACTGTGATCCATAGCTGCAAAGTTAGCTACGCTGGTGCCGCCAAATTTAGCAACGGTATAATTTGATTTGTTGCCTAATACTACATGTGGCACTGATTGGGTTGTCATTTCGTCTCCTTTCACGGCATCCAAACCGTAATAAAACAAGAAGAACTTGGCAGCAAATATAAGGTAAGAAAATTCACTGCCAGAAGCTCTCCACCTATATTGGTGACAGTTTTGAGGATTCAGCCCCATAAACCGAAAAACAACGACGACGACGTGTTATTTTTCTCGGCGAGTACTTCCCTCTTTAATGCTCAACGGCGTTCGTCACCTCACATTAAATACCTAAGTATCGCACCTCTTCTGAATGTTGTATTAATGGCTATTTCAGCAATCACTAATAAAACAAAACCCCAGCAATATATTGAAAAGCTCAATACTTTACTGGGGCTTTGAAAGTTATCGTTTAGACATCTAGCTGTCAAGCACTTTAATAACTAATATTAAACAAAACCAGCCATAAAATAGGAGCCGGTATAGCCTACGGTGTAACAAATTAATAAATAAAACGACAAACGTAAGTAGTTCATAAAGGTCAGTTCTTTAACTTTACTCATGGCAATAATACCCGCCGCTGAGCCTATAATTAACATAGAGCCCCCTACGCCTGTGGCATAGGTAAACGACAGCCAATGCTGTTGTGTCATTACTATATCTGCTTTTAATAACGCGGCTGTAAGTGGTACGTTATCAACGCCTGCCGACAATATACCCATTAAATAGTTTGCGTATTCAGGTGCCATTATTGTGTACAGGTCGCTAAAGTGGCTTAACATACCAACTTCTTTTAGCGCTCCTACCAGTAATAATACACCTACAAAAAACAACAAGGTGTCGTATTCTATTTCACGAATGAAATCTATCATGTCTTTGTTTATGTCTTTTTTGCGCATTAAAAATTGCGCTACTAAAAACATCATAGACAAACCAAACAAAAAGGTAAGCAATGGCGGTACACTGTATAAAACACTCAGTGTTAAGGTAGCAATAACCGTAGATAAGAAGATAACTGCAATTGTAATATCGGTTTTTTCAATGCGTTTTTGCTTCGTTTTAGTAAAGTCGAGCTGGCCATTTAAGCCAATTGACAACAGTGCGGCTAACAGCATCACACTTACAAATGCTGGCCCAATTAACAATAACAAATTGCTAATAGTTACTTTGCCATCTAAAAATATCATTAACGTGGTTACATCGCCGGTAATTAACGACACACCACCGGAGTTAACCGCAAAGATAATCAGCGTGGCGTATCTAATTAGCTTTTTGGCTTCAAGTTTTAATGATAAAACCACCGCTAAAGATATAAGCGTAGCGGTTACGTTATCGGAAATAGAAGAGAATATAAATGCAAAAACACCAACCAAAAACATTAACTTACGTTCGCTAATTCGTTTTGGCATAATCCGGTTAACAATATTTTCGATAAACCCTTTTGAGTTTAAATAGGCAACAAAGGTCATTGCCGCCATTAAAAACAACCATAAGGAGGCAATTTCTAAAATATTATGATTAAGGAGTGATTGAATCGTATCAGGGCTTTGCCCATTAATAGGGAAGATAAAAGAGATAATCCAGCAGAGCGTACCAAAAAAAAGTGTCGTTTTAGCTTTGTTTACGTGGATTATATCCTCAATAACGATCAGCAAAAATGCAATCGCTATTAAAGTCAGGATAATAGAGGAAACCATGATAATTGAACAACCTTTGGAATAATGTAAAAATTGAACCTATGAAGAAAATAGAGCCGCACATTTCGTGTGCCTATTTTCGGTGCGGATGTTATCACTATGACCTGGTAAAAACTATTATTAAATCGTTGTAAAAACGAATACCATATAGCTATCAGCGCTATTAAAATTACGAATAACTAGCTTATTTAGCTACTTATTTAACAACATACTAGGATGTATAAACGCCTTATGATCCCAGCTAAAAAGCTATTAAATACCCTTAGCGAACATTGGGGGGTGCTAGAGCTATTATTTAAACGTTTTAAAATGGCCGACTTTAGTATTAAAGATTTGCAAAATGCCATTAAACAAAAACAACCTACATGGCATAACGAGCGTATTTATAAAGAAACTAATCGCTTGTTAAATCAAGATATTATAATTCCTTTAGCGAAATCTTCGCAGCTTGAAATAAACCGTGCCATTGCCGACTTTGCTACATTTTTACTGCAAGAAGAACATTTAGGTTTAGCACAAGAAATTAGCGTATTAGTAGAGGATTTAGCCCGCCTTGGCGATCGCTTAGCTAACGCGGGCGAAGTGGAAGACTTTGACGACTTACGCCGTTTTAGCCGTATTATGGATGATCGGGTGCGCAAAATAATGAAACTGTACGCACACAACGAAAACGCCATTTTAAATATTGTTGAGCAAGCTAAATCTAATAACGCGGTGCAATCGCTGCAAAAGCGTTATAAAGCGGTAATAGAAGCGTTTGACGAATACATAGAGCCAATGCTAGAAATGGTTGATATTCGAGGCGATTTTCATGCCTGCTTTAACCTTATAGAGCAGCAAATTAGTACACAAATACAACATATTGAGCAATCGGGTAAAGCATATACCGACAAACGCATGCTAGAGCAATTACGTACCCGTATTCTCGAAATGCATTTAATCGGCCGCGAAAGCCTGCGTAAAAGTGCCGACATGCTTATGCCACTGCGTGAAGAACTACGCCGTAATAACTTAATTACCCGCCAAGCTGCAAAAGTGCTTGGGTTAGTGCGTAAAAATGGCGTAGACAACATGCTAACTGCGGTGCAACCGCATTTTGTGAGCGACGCACAGCGTTACTCGCTGGGGCAACAACGCCATATAGTTGCCTATATGGCAAGTTTGGTTGAGTTTGAGCATCAAGAATATCAATTGCCTGATCAGCAAGATGTACCGCCTTTTCAAACGCCAAATATTCCCGATTACAACGATGTTAAAAGCAGCTTTGCAAAACGCTTCAATACAAAACGTAAAAAGCCGCAACCATTGCTGCAATTTTTAGACGAAAGTTACCCCGATTTAGATGCCGAAGAAATGCTGTTTTTGTATCAAAAATTAGTAAGTGACAACGAGCTTGAAAAAAGCCAAAGCGATGAAAAAGCGCGCTTTAAAATTGCCGGTCAGTATTTTTCTCTTTATCCCTATAATTCACAGCCGCAAACACCTAGTAAGGCAGATGAGTAATCACCATGACACAAATAAACTTAAACGAGCTTACCCACTTACAAGCAATTAATAAAAAATTAGTGGCGGGTTATCATATTTGCGAACAAGACAACCTAATGTGGCAAGAGCTGGATCAAAACATAGACGCGTACAGCGCGCTATTTAGCGCCCTAGGTAATGAGCTAAAACACGACAGCCGTGGCTTTTATTACTTTAGCAGCGACGAAAGTACACCCAATATGGGCAAAATATCCCGTGCTATTGCGCTCACTATTTATATTTTAATTGAGCACTACGCCAACACCGGCAAAGACCCAATGCGCGCCTTGTTCGACGAAGTAAACGATTTAGAGTTAATGCAAACCTTAGTGCAAATTAACAAACACTTGTTTGATCAACTAGAGATATTTTCGGGTTCAGATCTGCGCAAAGACGTGTACCTGCGCATGGTACGCTTAGGTTTGGCACGCGAAGTAGAAGCAGGCTTTATGCTACAAGCCCCTATCCATCGCTATATAGATGCCTTAATGGAAGTAAACGAAGAAACCTACCTAACAGAGGACGAGGAATGAAAAATTTATACGGACTAAGTAAACTCGCCCTACTCAATACCGCAGGTTACGCAAAGTGTGTGATCCCGCTGGATAAAAGCAGCTCTATTTGCGCGCCCAACAATACGGGTAAAAGCTCAGTAATAAATGCCCTGCAATTTCCGCTTATTAACGATTTACGCCTAACCGAATGGGATGGCCACGATTTAGACGAAACCCGAAAGTTTTATTTTTCGTCAGATCAATCCTACATTTTGCTTGAAGCAAATTTGCCCCATGGCTCAGTAGTGATTGGTGTAGCGGGTTTGGGGAAAATTGCCGGTTATGCGCATCAATATTTTTGCTACCAAGGCAAGCTTGATTTAGAGCAGTACACCCAAGGTAAAACCATTATTAAATACACTAAGCTGTTCAGCCATTTAAAACAGCTTGGTTACAACCCCATAGAGCTAAAAGCGCAAGAACTAAACGCCCTACTCACCGGCGGCGCAACCCCGTTTGACGACGAGATCAACTTAAAAATGATCCCGCTTAATAACGTTCAAGATTCGACTATTTATAAAGAAATATTTCGCCGTATTCTTAACTTACATAAACTCGGTGCCGCCGATGTAAAACGCTTTATGCTACGTGTATTTGAGCGCCACATGTCTAACTCTAAGGTCGACTTTTATGAAGTGTGGCGTCGCTCGTTCGATAAAGTAAACCGCAGTAAACGTGAATTGCACGCCCTTGAATCGATGCAAGAGCCCATAGCGGCGCTTGAGTCGATGCTAGAGAACCAAACCGTTCTAAAAGGTAAATTAGCGGCTTATGCTCCAAAAATTGACCAAGCACTCATTGATTTTGACAACTACCAAGAGTCGCAACTAGAAGAGCTAGCAATAGCACTTGAAA
The DNA here is from genome assembly GCF_040308685.1 of Pseudoalteromonas sp. 20-MNA-CIBAN-0454. Lineage (NCBI taxonomy): Bacteria > Pseudomonadati > Pseudomonadota > Gammaproteobacteria > Alteromonadales > Pseudoalteromonadaceae > Pseudoalteromonas > Pseudoalteromonas sp. 20-MNA-CIBAN-0454. Next base: position 86,118 of record NZ_JBEOOB010000001.1, read on the forward strand.
ACATAGAACACGAAAAACACGAGTTTGAACAAAAGCAAAGTTTGTACGTACAGCAGTCGCGCGATATAGAGCGCAGGCAAACGCAAATAGAGCAATGGTTTTTAGATTTTAACGCACTTAAAAACGAATTTGAACTGGTTAACAAAGCCACGCTTAAAACGAGCCTTACCCAGTTAAAGCAAGACTACGAGTCGCTTTCACACTCTATTACCAGCGCACAAGGGCAAAGCCTGCATACACTTGACTACCGTATTAGCGAAACCCAAAAACAAATTAAGAGCTTAAAGCTACAACTTAAAAACTTGGAGTTTAATTTATTTACCCGCATGCGCGAAGAGCTGTCGTTAAAAGAAGTGGAAGAAATTTCGCGCATTTTAAACCCCGACATGCTCTCGTTTGCAACCACCAGCAATGGCGACATAAGCATTGATGACGAAGACGCATTTAGTGCGTTTTTATCGCACTTAAGCGAAAACGTAAAAGGCGGCGTGCTTAGCTTACCTGGCGCGAGTATTAAGCTTAAAAAGCTCTCCCCTGTACAAATGCAAAGCGGCGAAAATAAAGAGCAGCTAACCGCTCAATTAAGTGCCCTTGAGCATGCTTTAAAAGAGTTTAAGCAACAGCACGATGTAGCTGCAAATGTGGCCGATAAGCAAAAAGAAAAAGACACCTTGTACGATGAACTAATGAGCGCCGAGGCCGCCCTTAAACGTTTAGAGCAGTTTGACACTATGCTGCAATCGGCTGAAGCACAAACCATGCTAAAAGAGCAGTTGTTAGCTGAGCGCGATCAGGTTGACGACTACCTACAAGACATTCAAAAAAATAGCGGCTCAATTAGCGACAGACGCTCAATTATTAAATCAAAACAGGCGCAAATTAATCGCCAATCAGATCGTCTGCGCCAAGTGAAAAGCGAACGAATTGATCACACGCTTGATTTATACAGCGGCAAAGTTACCCCTTACATGATAGAGGTAACAATAGACTTTGATAATTTAAGCGACCTAGTGCACCACTTTAATAAAGACTGCCAAGAGCTGCGTAACTTTGAGATAAACGTACGCAATACCTATTTGCATATTTATAATGCCGGTATTACCAAGTTTGATAACGAAAACGATGAGTTTAGTAAGTATCAAAAACTCATTAGTGCGTTTCATAACATTGATAACGAACGCGATGCCGTTGAGCGTCAAGGCCGTGTGGCCCTAACAGAAGTAGCCGCAACCATTAAAGGCCTACGCGAAGATTTAGACCGCCTGCGCCGCGAAATGAACAGCTTTAATAAAGGCATTAGCCAGCATCGTATTTCGAACCTGCAAGCATTTAAAATTAATGTAATACCGCGCAAAATGTTAGTTGATAGTATAGATACTATAATTAGTACCTCGCATCAGTTTGAGCAAGGGGACACGCTGGATTTACTCAGCCAAGAACCGTATAGCGAAAGCGCAGTAAACGAGGCGAAAGATCATTTAATTAAGCTCGCCTCCGACAAAGCTGGCCTTACCCTCACCGATTTATTTGATATTCGTTTTGAAGTAGTCAATCGCGCAGGCGATACCGAACACTTTGACAAAATAGACTCGGCGGGTTCAAACGGTACGCGCATAACTATTAAGTTATTATGTGGTATGTTGTTTATTCGCTATTTGTTAAGCTCACAAGAACAAAATTTATACCGTATACCTATATACATAGATGAAGCCGCCGACATTGATCCGCAAAATCAAAAGGCAATTATTGAAACCGCACTTAGCTTTGGCTTCGTCCCTATATTTGCCTCAGTTAAACCACAAACAAGCTGCGATTATATTGTGCCAATTCGCTCAGTTAAAGACGGTGCACAAAACTGGGTAGACGAAAAAGACTGGATAGAAGTTGAACATTAAGTAATTAATCAATGGTTCAGCTATAGCAGCTAAACTGTTGTTAAGCGCTTAAATATCACACTGCCTAACAATGTGTGTTATTTTATAAAAAAGATTAGGAGTAAACTGTATGAAAAATATTTTTATTGTAGCCGCACTTGCGTTTTTAACTGCTTGTACGCAAACCGCAGATTGGGATTACGACAAGTCAGCAAACTTTGCTAACTATAAAACGTTTGCGTGGGTAGAAAATGCAGATTTAACAAAAGACACCAATAATTATCAAATTAATGCGTTAATGGAAAAACGTGTACGCAGCGCAATAAGCAGTGAGCTTAATCAAAAAATGGGCATGAGCTTAGCCGATCCTGCTCAAGCAGACGTGCTGGTAAACTACCATGCATCGGTAGATAAAGAGCTAGACGTAAGTTCTTTTAATATTGGCTACGGCGCTCGTTGGAGCTCGTGGGGTTTAGGGTATCAAAACGATATATCTGCTCGTGAATACGAAGTAGGTACTTTAGTTATTGATATTATTGACCGTGAATCAAACCAGTTAGTATGGCGCGGCGCTGAAGATGGTCGATTAAAGAAAAACCAATCTCCTGAGCAACGTGAACTGTCGGTTAGAAAAACAGTCGCTAAAATTTTAAATAACTTCCCGCCACAAAAGTAGCGGCAGGTTTTAAAGCACATAAAAAGCTCACAATTTGTGAGCTTTTTTGTGGCTGAATGTTTTTTATTAAAGTTTTACTATAGCCACAGAGCTTACTGATGAGAGAAACAGTTGCTCTTAGCATAATTGATATAGCAGACTTTAACTTTATTTCGATTTATATTTATGTAATAACTCAGGTGGGATATGACAATAGTCATCGGGAAAATTAGTTAACCGGTCTTGGTGCTCTGCATCGCTGGGAACATAATTGGTTAGCAACTGAACTTGTACCACTATTTTATCTGCATCAGCGCGTTGATTTATATAGTCGTTTGCAATTGTTAAGTGACATTGCTGTTTACTATAAATAGCACTACGGTATTTTAAACCAACATCGTTACCCTGCTTATTAACACTGTAAGGGTCAATAATCTCAAAAAAGTATTCAATCAGTTTATAGAGTGTCACGGCTGTTATATCAAAGGTTACTTTCACGCACTCGGCATAACCGTCGTATTCACCTTGTGTATTATTATTTGTGCCATTAGCTCGCCCAGCCTCAGTGGTAACAACGCCGGGTAAGTACTTAATAAACTCTTGTACCCCCCAAAGGCAGCCTCCGGCAAAGTAAATACTTTCTAGATGCAAATTTTCGCTTGTTTGTACTGTGCTCATAAAATCAATTACCCTACTTTACGAATGATTATCAAATGCAATTTTTTAAGATTAATATACAATACCAAGCCAAATTACAATTATTTGACTACTTTATCACGCCTTAACAGGCGTGTTTCGGATTTAATTGTTAGCACAATTACATATACAAAAATGAGAAAAACATGAATCGTGCCCCGCGCCTTATATTACCCGTATTATTACCTACATTGCTATGCAGTGTTACTGACTTTGCCTACGCTGAAGTGCAAACTAAAAATGCCACTGCAATAGAGCAAATAACGGTTGAAGCCTCCCCTACTGCAAATAAAGAACCCGTGGGCACTTTCGACTCACCGGTTTCTAATTTAGAGTATGATCCGCGTGTTGATGTGCAATCGCGTAATATGGCCGAAGCACAAGCAGATGTAACCATTCGTGGTGGTATTTTCGAAAATACTGGTTTTAGGGTTGGCAGCGCCACTTTGTTCGATCCGCAGTCGGGACATTATTTTGCCGAAATTCCTATAGCGCCGCAAATGCTACGTGGCCCAGCTATATTCACCGCAGCAGATAATGCACTTTATGGCGTTAACAGTTCAGTTGGTACAGTATCGTTTGCTTGGAAGCCAATTAGTACAGGTGGTAGCGTGTCACTTGGGGTTGGTAGCAATGATTTTAATTTACAAAGCCTGCATGCGGGCGTGAATATACCATTGGATGGTATTACCAATTGGCAGCTGGGTGTGGAAGGCGAGTTTTCTCACTCACAAAGTGATGGCTCTATTGATTATGGCGATCATGACTTTACCCGCGCCTCAAGCCGTGTTCAATTAGTGGGGCCAGACTCACAAACCGATCTGTTTTTTGGCTCTCAAGAAAAATTTTTTGGTTGGCCAAATTTGTATACTCCTTTTGGGGTTAACGAAACTGAAGATCTTAAAACTCAGCTATTTATGCTCAACCATAAGCAAAACTATAGCGCCGAGAGCTCGTTTGAAGTATCTACATATTATCGTAAACACGAGGATCACTATGTGTATTCTCGTGAAAACCCAATGTCGTTCGAAGCGTTTCATCAAACCGACGTTAAATCACTAGCACTTTCAGGGCGCCATGCGTACAGCACGTCTTTTGCTCTCAATTATTCTGCGCAATTTATTAATGATTCGATTGAATCGACCACGCTTGAAAATAATTTTACCTCACGTAATTATTATAAAGTAAGTGTGCTGCCAGAGTACCAAATGGCACTTGAGAGCGATCAACACCTTACTATTCGCCTTGGTGCGGCTTTTGACGATACCAATCGTGACGATTCTGAAATTTCACTTATTGGTGATATAACTTTAAATACACAAAATAGCGACGGCACTGAGCGCACTGTTTATTTATCGTATGCACAGGCAAGCCAAGTAGCAGGCTATACCGCAATTGGCGGCAGTGACACTGGCGGTTTGTTTAGAAGTAACTATAACCTTGAGCGCGAAAGTACTAAAAACCTCGAGCTGGGCTTATTATTAGAACGACAAAGTTGGCGCTTTAACTCTGCTGTTTTTTATCGCCAAGATGATAACTTAACCGATTGGACTTATAGTTTTGATGCCACTTCTGCCCGCTTTGCCAATCCGGTAGATATTAATACCTCGGGGGTTGAGTTTCTTGCAACTAAGCATTTTGATAACGCAGAAATTATTGCCAGTTATAGCTTTTTAAAAAAATCAGAGAATTATGGCGCAGCCGATATAGATGCCAGCTTTTACGCATTAAACTACCCAGACCATAGGCTAACCCTTGCGGCTATTTGGAACCCAACAGATATTTTAGAGTTTCGTATAGATAACGAGTGGCGCAAACAACATGAAAATACGCTGCGCAGTGGCGATGATGATGCGTTATTTACTCATTTAACCTTAAAAATAATGCCGCCGCAGATTAAAAACTTATTTATTACATTGGCCGCAGATAACCTGTGGAATGAATCGTTTCAAGAGATCCCGGGCACTCCTGGACGTGGCGAGCAATATACGCTAAGCGCAACGTATAGCTGGTAGCCCACTTCACAAGCAAGCTTATTATTTACCAGGTGGTTGTAGATGATAGGCTTGCTCAGGTCAACTCCTCAAGCTCAGTAATAAGCGCTAAAGCCTGCGCATTAGTTGTACCGCATACATCTAATGTGGCGCTAAAATCGCTGCATACTTTTGGCCGACTGGCGTCGCCAAATAACTTACATAAATTACGCTCATCTAGCTGAATACAACGCTCTCCGGCCTTTTTACCGTTTGGCATTCCTGGAATGGGCGAGCTAATACTTGGCGCAATACAACATGCCCCACAGCCTAACCGACACGCCATAGGCTGTGTTTTCATAATAACCTCTGTTTAAATGCATTTGCTTATTAGTAATCTAGTTGATGCTACACACACGATATTAACGCTTAGCGTTTTGTAAAATTAAAGCCCAGCCTAGCTCACTAAAATATTGATTTTTTAACGGGCTAATATTTTAACACGAATTACGATAAATAATGGCGCTACTCATTTAATTAAAACTTTGCAGCAACCCGTTACATCAAACAATTAAGGCACATACTAATAACACAACACACTTAGTGACATAGCAGCGACTATGTTATTATATTGGCTAATTATCTTGTTAAAAACTTCATTATTATATTGCCCATGCCAAATATTGCTACTTGCTTTACGCCATTTTCAGCGCCTGTAAATCACATGGCGCTGCCAGAAAAATTTACTTTTCCTTTTTACTATGAGCCTAAAGCAATTGCTGTAGCAGCAACCGAGCAGTTGCAACAACAGCTCGAAACACAGTTAGAGTACTTGGCAAACCCAGCTAATAATGAAGAGTCGGGTAAAATGTTTGGCGTACTCGTGGTGCAAAATAATCAGCAACAGCTTGGTTATTTAGCCGCTTACTCGGGGCAACTTGAGGGCGTAAGCAGTAAAATTAACTTTGTACCTGCCGTGGCCGATATGCAGCTACACGATGCTGAGTATTTAGCACAAAGCAGCATTATTAATAATATTAACGCCCAAATTGAGCAGCTAGAAAATAGTGAGCAATTTAGCACTCTTAATAACGCATTTAACCAAGCCAATGCCACTTATCAGCAGCAGTTAGAAGCGCAGCAAGCGGTAATGCAAGTTAGCCGCCGAATGCGTAAACAACAACGCACTGATGCAAGCACTCAGTTATCCCCAACTGACTTTGAGCAGCTAAAAATTCAGTTAGCGGGGCAAAGTATTGTCGAAAAAAAGCAACTACAAGCACTAAAGCAGCAATGGCAAAGTAAACTCGACACCCTGCAGCAAGCTCTAAATAATATTACTGATGAAATTGCACACTTAAAAAAACGTCGTAAAACACTTTCTAAAAGCTTACAAAAAAAGCTGTTTGCGCAATACCAATTTTTAAATGCTAATAACGAAACTAAAGATCTAAACGCTATTTTTGCACCCTTGCCTGAGCATACGCCACCAGCAGGCGCAGGAGATTGCGCCGCGCCTAAGTTATTGCAATATGCGTATCAACATAATTTAAAACCTTTAGCTTTGGCAGAATTTTGGTGGGGCGCTGCGCCTAAATCAGCTATTAGGCATCATAAACATTACTATCCGTCTTGTTATAGTAAATGCCAACCCATTTTAGGGCATATGCTCAAAGGCTTACATGTAGAAGAAAATCCATTATTGATCAACCCTGCTATTGGTAAAGATTTAACTATTATTTACCAAGATCAGGACATATTAGTGATCAATAAACCTGCTGAATTTTTGTCCGTTCCTGGGGTTAATATTGAAGACTCGGTTTATTTGCGCATTAAAACACAATTTCCACACGCTACCGGCCCGCTCATTGTGCATCGCTTAGATATGTCAACGTCAGGGTTATTAATTATTGCACTCAATAAAAGAGCGCATAAAGCCCTGCAAAAACAGTTTATAGAGCGTACCATAGAAAAACGTTACGTTGCTTTAGTTGCCGGAAATGTAGTTCAAAACAGTGGCACAATTGATTTACCTCTGCGCTTAGATTTTGATGACAAACCGCGCCAATTAGTGTGTTATCAACACGGTAAAGCATCCCTTACTACTTGGCAGGTGTTAGAGCGAAAAGATAATATTACCCGTTTGCACCTTTACCCTAAAACGGGGCGTACGCACCAGCTAAGAGTACATTGCGCGCACAAGTTAGGCTTAAATATGCCCATAGTTGGTGATGATCACTACGGTGAAAAAGCTAATAGATTACATTTACATGCCGAGTACTTATCGTTTTGCCACCCGATTAATCATCAGCAGTTAGAGTTTGAAGTAGCGCCCGACTTTTAAAAATGGTCGAGCCTAGGCCCATTGACTTCTTATTGTTTAAATTTGCTCTCAGGGTGTTTTGTTTAAACGCCTTGGGAGAATACCTGCAGCGTAATTTCTTTCACCACAGGTGCTACCGATAAAACCAGTAACGCCGACATAGTATAATTAAAGTAGCGTCTATAACGTTCAGACTTTAATACTTGCTTTAATAATGTACCAAAAAACAACCATACTCCTGCACACGGAAAAGCAACCAACAAAAACGTCAGCGCTAATGTAAAACTTTGCCCGTAATAACCTGCGCCAACGGTTGTAAACGCCGCAATAGCACCAGTGGCTACAACCCATGCTTTACCATTTACCCACTGAAATAGTGCTCCTTTTATAAAAGTAAGCGGCTTGGTTTGACTGTTTGTTGAGTTTACACTGCCAGATTTAGCAATAAGCCATGCTAAATACAGCAAGTACAGTGTTCCTAAGCACTTAATAATTAAATGCAAATTAGGGAACAACGCAAATAATTGCCCAAAGCCTAAGCCTATCAGTAGTATCATTAAGGCAAAACCAATACAGATCCCCGTAAGTAAAGGTAGGCTTTTTCGCACGCCAAAATTTACCCCTGAGGTCATAAGCATGATGTTATTTGGCCCAGGAGTGACCGAAGCTGATACAGCAAAAAATACGGTTGCAACTAAATAATCCATAAGCACACCTTATTAAAAGTCCTTTATTTAAATTTAACTGCCCGACTTAATATTTACCACCTTAAGCTAAAGCCTTATATTTATACCCTACACTTAAAATTATCAAGCGTAAATAAATGGCTAGTCCAATACACTTTTATCAATAATACCTTTGGCAATTAACTGTTTTAAAATTGTGCGGCATTTTTCACGGCACACATCGCGCAGTAAACGCACCGCGGGAGTAATCGACTGCCTGCTTGGGCAAATAAGCCATAACTCACCGCTAACATGTTGATAATTTGGCATCACCGTAACCACCCTATCGGCCAGTAAATCATCTGCTATATCGAGCGCTGACTTAACCGCCAGCCCCTTACCTGCAACGCACCAGCGCCTAACTAAATCGCCATCGTTAGAGGCACGCTTACCTTGCATTTTAACTTTAAACTTACTTTGCCCGTCGGTAAATTCCCAGCTGTTATTTATAATGTCTTGTAGTTGATAAAACATGCCCTGATGACGATTCAATTCGTCTGGGTGATTGGGGCTACCATGTGCTATTAAGTATTCTTTAGTGGCGCAAAGGAGCCGTGGTACATTACAAATTTTAAAACCATACATATTAGTATCGCTCGGAGATCCATAACGCAGCGCTATATCGACCGAATCACGATAAAAATCAACGTTACTGTCGCTTATATGCGTTCTTAAACTGAGTTTAGGATAATTATCCATAAGCTCATCAATCCAGGGGATCACTAAATTACGCCCAAAATCTGATGATAGTGCAACGCGCAGCTCTCCCTCAATTTCATCATGTTCGCCTTTGAGGTTTTGTTTTGCTTGCTCTAGCACTGCAAGTGCTTGCTCACACTGAGGAATGTAACGCTCACCCGCTGCCGAAAGGCGTAAGTGGCGTGTTGTTCTTATAAACAGCTCACTGCCAAGGGCTAACTCTACACGTTTAATGGCAGCACTCGCGGTTGCGGTGCGCATATCGCATTTTGCTGCGGCTAAAGTAATGCTTCTAAATTCTGCAACTTTTAAAATAAGTTTAAGATCGTCTATCTGCATATTATCTATTTTTATTTGATAATGTTTCAATTATTATGCTGTTTATTTTTCACAAAGCAAAGCGTATATTAGCTGCCATTCGCACTAAGCACTTATTACTCTAACCAATCGTTAATTTTTATCTGTTAAGTATGATTGTTTTAAAGTTAAATTTACCCGGAGAAAACCATGACTCACCCTATTATTAGCGATTTAGAAAAACGCCACACGGCCAAACATTATGATGCAGCTAAACGTATTAGCGATCACGACCTTAACGTAATTTATGAAGCTATGCGTTTATCGCCTTCATCAATTAACTCACAACCGTGGAAGTTTATTGTTATTGAGTCTGATCAAGCTAAGCAACGTTTTCATGACAGCTTTGCAAATATGTTTCAGTTTAATCAAAAGCACGCAAAAACAGCATCGCATATTGTGCTTTTTGCTCACAAAACTAACTATACCCGTGATGATTACGCACACGTTATAGACACAGATATTAAAAATGGTCGCACGCAAAGCGAAAACCGTGAACAAGCTTTTGGCGCGTTTGCGTTTGTAGATATGAATACCGATGAGCAAGGCAATAATGCAACTTGGACTAAAGCGCAAACTTACATTGCACTTGGTAATACCATGCACGCAGCTGCTCGTTTAGGCATTGACTCTACCCCAATGGAAGGCGTAGATGCGCAGTTACTTGGTGAAATTTTTGCGAAAGAATTAGATGGTTACGTATGTGATGTCGCATTAGCGCTGGGCTATCACGATAGCGCTGAGGACTATAATGCTAAGTTACCTAAATCGCGTTTAGACGCTGAGCAAGTAATTCAGGTTTTATAATCGCGTTCATCGCCCGTTTTTAATAATTTAAACCCCTGTTTAATTAAATTAAACAGGGGTTTTTTATTGCAGTTAACTTACTTTTTGTTGTGCAATTTGAATGTACTGCACTAAATCCTCTATCGATACCACTGGCATATTATGCTTATTTGCATAACCGCTCACCTCAGGTAAACGCGCCATTGAGCCATCGGGGTTAGTTAGCTCGCAAATAACGCCGAACGGCTTTAAACCCGCAAGTTGCATTAAATCTACAGATGCTTCGGTATGACCACGGCGTACCAGTACTCCACCCGTTTTAGCTTTTAAGCCAAATACATGCCCTGGGCGCGATAAATCCTCAGGTTTAGCATTGTCGGCTGTGGCGGCTTTAATCGTTGTAACTCTATCGGCTGCAGAAACGCCAGTAGTTACGCCCTCTTTGGCCTCAATGGTTATGGTGTAAGCGGTATTGTTTTGACTGGTGTTATGAGTAACCATTTGCGGTAGGTCGAGCTGTTTTATGCGCTCCTCCCCCATGCATAAACACACAATGCCGCTGCCTTCGCGGATCATCTCAGCCATTTGGGCGGTGGTTAAATGCTCGGCTGAAAATACAAAGTCACCTTCGTTTTCACGGTTTTCGTCATCAACAACCAATACGCCTTGGCCTTGCTGTAGTGCGGTAATGGCATTTTCGACGCGCGTTAACGGCTCGCCAAATTGAGTAAGTAGAGACTGAATCATCATTATATTCCTGATTAAAAATAAATAGATTCAGGACACTGAAAGGATCGATAAAATAAACTCTAAAAGCATTAAAGTATAAGTACCAACAATAACTTAAATTAAAAAACATAAATAGCACACAGCCAAAAACCACGCACTATTAACGCTATATTAAGCCATATTCTCTTTCATCCGGACTGTAACCGTCGGCTCTGGCATCTCACCAGATCTGCTGACCTTTGATATTATATAAAACAACAAAGCGCTCGCGGGCTTATTTAAACACTACAAATGTAATTAAAATAGTGAATTAAACATACCGCCGGTGGGGAATTTCGCCCCGCCCTGAGAATGTACTTAAATAACGAATTATAAAAGCCAGCTTATTATACCCCTGTACCGGCACGTTATTCAAAGCCAATTAAGAGAGCGACGTATTTAATGACGCTTTTATTACTCTGCCTTCGTTTATATCGGCAATTAATGTGCAAGTAGCACCGTTAATTAAATTTAAGTTAGGTGCAATATGGCCTATATCTGCATCTATAATAACCGGAAACATACAGCCCCCAAGCGCTACATTTAATGCGTGGCGATAGTCAAATTCGGGGTTTTTGCCTTGTGTAATTTCACTGCGGCCGATAATTATGCCGTTAATGTCGTCAAATATACCGGCTAGTTTTAACGACAGTAAAAATCGCGCTACAGTAGTGGGGGTTAACTCTGAATTTTCTAAGTATAAAATTAGCCCTTCGGGCGCGCTGTGCTTTTTAAATTCATGCAGGTCTAAAAATGGTGAATCGAGTAATAAACCCACGGTATCTAGGCAGCCTCCAAATAAACGCCCCGACATTTCGATTGTACGCTGATCAAAGTAATTTAAGCATTGCCACTGAGTCGTCTCGGTATAATTAAATAAAGCTTCTGGGTGCTGTGCATAATCGGGGGCTACTTTTTGATAATGTGTTGATGGTGCCTGTGTAAACTCACTATTTGCTTCATAACTTAGGGTTTCAAATATTTGTAAGCAATACGGGCTTTTTTCGTTTGGGTGCAATTGCATTAAATTGGCACTATGCAGCGTTGCCCATTGGCATTTAGCAGTGAGTGCACAGGCTACAGTACTCACATCTGAAAACCCCACAAGCCATTTGGGTTTAGCCTGTTTAATAGCATTAAAATCAAGTTGCGGCAGTATTTCCATCGCAAGTTCGCCACCAAAGGGAGGCATAATTGCATCAATACTATCGTCAACTAAAAAGCCCATTAACTGCTCTGCATGGGCTTTGGTAGCTAATTCTGCTGTTGCTTCGCTGCGCCGTAAAAACGCCCCCTCAATTACTTCATAGCCACGCTGTTTTAAACCGTTTATTACACTCTCTAAACGAGCATGATATTTAGCCGCGATCCCTTCTGAAAGCGAACACACCGCAATTTTAGAACCTACTTTTAAAGGTGCCGGGTAAAGTATATTAGCCATTATTTATCCTTATTTGAGAGGACGTTAAACCGTATTGCTCCATATCAGCATAGATCAAATTGATGGCAGATGAATAACCTAAAGAAATTTTAGTTAAAAGTAATTGGTAGAGGGGGAAATGTGCAAGAATAAATTCAAACTAAGTTTTGCGCTAATTACTGAGTGTTAAGTGATTAGCGCAAAACATATAAACCTAAAATTTTTGATTTAACCAATTTCTAAAAAATAGTTAACTACGGTAAAGTAAATCCACATCCCCGATATATCAACAATTGATGCCAATACAGGGCTCACTAATACCGCGGGGTCTAGCTTAAGTGCCCGCGCTAAAATAGGTAATAACCCCCCTAGCGTAGTAGAAATAGTTACCTGAATAAACAATGCCACTGCGATGGCCATCGCAATTATATTTAAATCGAACCCACCGGCAGATTTAACATCGCTAAAAAATAAGATGCGAATAACCATTACGCCCGCCACCGCTAACGCAAGACACACTGCAATTTGGCTTTCTTTAAGAAACACAGCAAACCATTGTCTTTTTTTCAGCTCGCCTGTTGCTAACGCCCGTATTACCAAAGTAGCCGCTTGTGAGCCTGTGTTACCGCCCGCAGCCGCAATAACCGGCATGTACACTGCCAACAATACTAACTGGCTTAATGTGTCTTCGTATTGAGTAATAATTAACCCAGACACTATACCTAATAACGCTAATACTATGATCCAGCCAATACGCTGCTGCACATGCCCCAGTGCCGAGGTATTTAAATAACTTTGCGCTGTTTCAACTTCTGAGTGAATAAAACCCAACTGATGCGCATAGTGTCGAGCGAGTTTGTCGTAACCGTCTTTTTCTAAACGACTTATTAAGTCTTGTACATAAGTAATTGAACAGTGCTGTAAAATAGCAACCGCTTCTTCAACATCCATTATTGTTAATAAGTGCACTTGTTTATTATAGCTGTGCGCTAAAAACACTTTTCTAGCCGCCCCTATTTCTGCTTGAGAAAAGTGTGGGTTATTTTCTACGTAGTTTTTGCTCATTACCGTCATGGCGAATCTCCCGATTGGCTAATGCTAGGCTAATTGTATTTTATTTAAATTAATAACATGGCGTTCAAACAGTTAAAACTACTGCTTAGCTAATAGCCATTAATTAGGAGTAAAACACATTAGCATAAGGTAACGACCATCAAATAATGAAACTATATGACTGATTAAAATACCAGCGTACTAGTAACTATAATCAGCACTTTAATAAGGCTAATTTCATTATTTATATCTAGGTGTCTGAGAGAAGAAAAATAGGAAAGAATAAAATTACTCTACCGCTTAGGTAGATTTATAGAAGATAAATACCAATACGGGTTATTTTTCTGCCCTCAATCTAGAGGGATGGTCGGTATCGTTCATAAATATCTCCGAGTAAACTGCTTAATTTGCAGCCTGTATATGGTAACAAAGTAAAATTTTTAAGGCCAATTTATAAGGGCTGTTTTAACACTTTTAAACACTTTAAAACAAAAAAGCCAGTGTATTAATACACTGGCTTTTATTTACACGTAAAGTGAGTTATTAAATATACTCAACCTCGATGATTTCGTATTCAACAGTGCCTTTAGGGGTTTCAATGTTCACAGCATCATCTGCTTGCTTACCAATTAAACCTCGTGCGATCGGTGAATTAACCGAAATACGATTATCTTTAATACTTGCTTCGTCATCACCAACAATCTGGTATTTAACTTCAACATCAGTTTCAACGTTGACAATAGTAACTGTTGTACCAAAAATAACTTTGCCGGTATTAGGCATTTTAGTTACATCAATTATTTGTACATTTGAAAGCTTAGCTTCAATTTCTTGAATTCGGCCTTCACAAAAACCCTGTTGCTCACGCGCAGCGTGATACTCAGCATTCTCTTTTAAGTCACCATGCTCTCGTGCAACTGCAATATCGCTGACGATTTTAGGACGGGTAACTGTTTTTAATTCGGTAAGTTCTTTGCGCAGTAAATCTGCACCACGAACTGTCATCGGAATTGTTTGCATACTTTTTCTCACTTAATCCCAAGGCCGCAATTTAACGGCCTTGGCACATTTCCTTAGTTCAATCGCAGGTGTAGTTCTTGAACTGACGTCACCTTCCCACGGTCATCTGCTTGGTTTGCTGTACAGTTTGCAAACGCCGCATTTAAGGTCGTAGTATAGTTGGTTTTGTGCTGTAAAGCACCACGACGTAACACCTTCGAATCTTCAATCGCTTGGCGACCTTCTGTGGTATTAACAATATAGCTATACTCGCCACTTTTGATTCTATCAAGAATGTGCGGGCGCCCTTCAAATACTTTATTTACACGGCGAACCGCAATGTCAGCATTTTCAAGTGCAGCAGCTGTACCACCTGTTGCATCTATTTCAAAACCAAGGTCTGTCATGATTTTAGCTAGTTCAACAATACGTGGCTTATCGCTATCACGCACGGATAATAGCGCGCGACCACCGCGTGGTAAAGTATTGCTTGCACCTAATTGTGCTTTTGCGAACGCTTCGGCGAAAGTATCACCAACACCCATCACTTCACCGGTTGAACGCATCTCAGGGCCACGGATTGGATCCACACCTTGAAACTTAGCAAATGGTAAAACAACTTCTTTTACGCTGTAATATGGAGGAATAACTTCTTTAGTTATACCTTGGCTTGCCAAAGACTGACCCGCCATACAACGTGCAGCTACTTTTGCAAGTGCAACACCGGTTGCTTTTGATACAAACGGTACGGTACGTGCAGCACGTGGGTTAACTTCAATTAAATACACTAAGCCATCTTTTACAGCAAACTGAGTATTCATTAAACCAACAACACCAAGTTCAAGTGCCATATCAGTAACTTGCTTGCGCATTACATCTTGTACTTCTTGCGATAGCGTGTGAGCCGGTAATGAACATGCTGAGTCACCTGAGTGAACACCCGCTTGCTCTATGTGCTCCATAATACCGCCAATAATTACTTGCTCGCCGTCGCAAATTGCGTCAACGTCAACTTCAATCGCGTTATCTAAAAAGCGGTCTAGTAATACTGGTGCTTCGTTTGAGGCTTGTACTGCTTCGGTCATGTAGCGACGTAAGTCTTGCTCGTCGTATACAATTTCCATGGCGCGACCACCTAGTACATACGATGGACGTACTACTAATGGAAAGCCAATTTCAACTGATTTTAAAATTGCTTCTTCAGTTGATGTTACCGTAGCGTTTTCTGGTTGCAGTAGATTTAAACGCTCGACTAATTGTTGAAAACGTTCGCGGTCTTCTGCACGGTCTATTGCATCTGGCGATGTACCAATAACTGGCACGCCATTCGCTTCAAGTTCACGCGCTAATTTAAGCGGTGTTTGACCACCGTACTGCACAATTACACCCACTGGCTTTTCAACACGTACAATTTCTAGTACGTCTTCAAGGGTAATTGGTTCAAAGTATAAACGATCTGAGGTGTCGTAATCGGTAGATACCGTTTCAGGGTTACAGTTAACCATAATGGTTTCATAACCGTCTTCACGCAGTGCAAGCGAAGCGTGTACACAACAGTAATCAAACTCAATGCCTTGACCAATGCGGTTAGGACCGCCACCAATCACCATGATTTTGTCACGGGTTGTTGGGTTGGCTTCACACTCTTCATCGTAAGTTGAGTACATGTAAGCTGTGTCTGAACTAAACTCTGCAGCACAGGTATCAACACGCTTGTATACTGGTAGAATGTTTAGTAAATGACGCTTTTTACGAATTTCAGCTTCTGATACGCCTGCAATTTCTGCAATACGTGGGTCAGCAAAACCTTTACGCTTTAACTTGCGTAGGAAGTCGGCATTTAAGCCTGCCATGCCTACGTCGCTAATTTTTGCTTCGTCTTTTAAAATGTCTTCTATTTGTACTAAGAACCAGCGGTTAATTTTTGTCAGCTCGTAAACATCCTCAACACTCATACCATGGCGCATTGCATCGGCAATATACCAAATACGCTCTGCACCTGGCTCGCGTAGTTCACGAATGATAATTTCTTTTGCTTTAGGGTCGTCAAGCGCCACAATTGGGTTAAAACCAGTTGCACCCACTTCAAGGCCACGTAATGCTTTTTGTAATGACTCTTGTTGGTTACGACCAATCGCCATTACTTCGCCTACTGATTTCATTTGCGTGGTTAAACGGTCGTTCGCACCGGCAAATTTTTCAAAGTTAAAGCGAGGTATTTTTGTAACTACATAGTCAATTGCCGGCTCAAACGACGCGGGTGTTTTACCGCCAGTAATATCATTTTGTAGCTCGTCAAGTGTGTAGCCTACGGCTAATTTTGCAGCAATTTTAGCAATTGGGAAACCCGTTGCTTTTGACGCTAATGCTGATGAGCGTGATACGCGTGGGTTCATCTCGATGATAACCATACGGCCATCTTCAGGATTAATACCGAACTGTACGTTAGAACCGCCTGTTTCAACACCAATTTCACGTAATACCGCCATAGAGGCGTTACGCATAATTTGGTATTCTTTGTCGGTTAATGTTTGCGCTGGTGCAACGGTGATCGAATCACCCGTGTGCACACCCATAGGGTCAAAGTTTTCAATGGTACAAACAATAATACAGTTGTCGTTTTTATCACGTACAACTTCTGTTTCGTATTCTTTCCAACCAATCAGTGATTCATCAATTAGCAATTCGTTCGTTGGCGATAAGTCTAAGCCACGCTCACAAATTTCTTCAAACTCTTCTAAGTTATACGCTACACCACCACCGGTGCCGCCCATAGTAAAAGAAGGCCTGATAATACACGGTAAGCCAATGCGAGTAATGATGTCTCTTGCTTCATCCATTGAATGAGCAATTTCAGCACGTGGGCATTCTAAACCAATGTTTTTCATTGCTGTATCGAAACGTTCGCGGTTTTCTGCTTTGTCGATTGCATCTGCTGTTGCGCCAATTAACTCAACGCCGTGCTTAGCCAATACGCCGTGCTTGTCTAATTCAAGCGCACAGTTTAATGCTGTTTGCCCACCCATAGTCGGTAGGATTGCATCTGGCTTTTCTTTTTCGATAATTTTTTCTACAACTTCCCAGTGAATTGGTTCGATGTACGTCGCATCTGCCATATCAGGGTCAGTCATAATTGTTGCTGGGTTTGAGTTAACTAATATAACTCGATAGCCTTCTTCTCTCAGTGCTTTACACGCTTGTGCACCAGAGTAGTCAAATTCACAAGCCTGACCAATAACAATTGGGCCTGCGCCTAAGATAAGAATGCTTTTTATGTCGGTACGTTTTGGCATTATTACTCCGGTTAAATTAGTGTTTACGCGCTTGCATCAAATCGATGAAGTGATCAAATAATGGGGCGGCATCGTGCGGGCCTGGGCTTGCTTCAGGGTGACCTTGGAAGCTAAACGCTGGCTTATCTGTACGATGAATACCTTGCAAAGTACCGTCAAATAACGATGTGTGCGTAGCACGCAGGTTATCAGGTAGCGTAGTTTCATCGGCAGCAAAACCATGGTTTTGTGCGGTGATCATCACTACATCACGTTCTAAATCTTTAACTGGGTGGTTGGCACCATGATGGCCAAACTTCATTTTGACTGTTTTAGCACCTGAGGCAAGCGCTAATAATTGATGGCCTAAACAAATACCAAAAATAGGGATTTCGGTTTCTAAAAGGGTTTTAATTGCATCAATGGCATAAGTACACGGTGCTGGATCGCCCGGGCCATTAGATAAAAAGATACCATCTGGGTTTAATGCTAGTACGTCAGCGGCAGAGGTTTGCGCTGGTACTACAGTCAATTTACAACCACGATCTACAAGCATACGTAAAATATTACGCTTAACACCGAAGTCGTAGGCAACAACATGAAACTTTTCATCAGCCGCGTTTAAGGTTTTAAAACCTTCGCCTAATGTCCAGCTTGATTCGCGCCACTCAAACATTTCCTTGGTTGAGACTACTTTTGCTAAATCCATACCTTTTAAGCCTGGGAAGGCTTGCGCGGCTTGAAGCGCTTTGTTTTCGTCTAATTCGTCACCGGCTATAATACACCCGTTTTGAGCGCCTTTATCACGCAAAATACGCGTTAGCTTTCTCGTGTCGATGTCCGCAATACCTAAAATATTACGTTGTTTTAAGTAATCATCTAACGATTGCTCGCTACGAAAATTACTTGCTAGCAGTGGCAAATCACGGATCACTAGGCCTTTGGCCCATATTTGATTCGCTTCTTCGTCTTCGCTATTAGTACCCGTATTACCTATATGTGGGTACGTCAAAGTTACGATTTGTTCCGCGTATGATGGGTCAGTCAAAATTTCTTGATAACCAGTCATAGACGTATTGAATACTACTTCACCTACTGACATGCCGTCAGCGCCGATTGCAGTACCGCGAAACACTGTGCCGTCTTCTAGGACTAACAGAGCGGATTTAGTCAAATTAACCTCCTAACAGTAAAAAACGAGGCTAAGCAAAATGCTTAACGCCCCGCCAATACCCAGGCGATTGTTAAAGCGAGTTTTGTGGATAAAGTAATTTTATAAACAGTGTTAAATGACGCCGATAACGAGCTTTAAACCTTAATCATTTTTTCTTGCCTTTAAACGACTTTATTCCCACTGAACCCTGCTTTTTTCAAGCCACTTGGGTATAATTGGAAACACGCGATTATTAATTTTTGGCAAATTGGCTGCATTTTACATTAAGTTTTCTTTTAGATCTAACGCTATTTAGTAAATTATAATAAATAACTGCTTGTACCTTTATTCAGACCCAAACAGCCGAAAGAACAACTTAACTACTTCAAATCTAGTACATCTTGCATATCATAAAGTCCTGCTGGTTTATTTACTAACCAGCCTGCAGCTCTTATAGCACCTAATGCAAAGGTCATTCTTGAGCTTGCTTTGTGGGTTAATTCGAGTCTTTCGCCCATTGTTGCGAAGTATGCGGTGTGTTCACCTACTATGTCGCCGCCTCTGAGCACCGAGTAACCAATTTCATTTTGCGACTTAGCCTGCTCAACTTTGCTGCGGTCGTATACGGCAACTTTGTCGTGATCCCAGCCTTTTGCATCTGCAATGGCTTCGCCAATGGCCAGCGCAGTACCCGACGGCGCATCTATTTTATGGCGATGATGCGCTTCAAAAATTTCAATATCCATATCATCGCCAAACTTTGTAGCGGCTGTTTGCACTAAATTAAGTAATACATTTACCCCCACACTATAATTGCGCGCAAATACGATAGGAATATGGTTTGCAGCCTCGTGTAGCAATGTCATATCGGCTTCGTTTAGCCCGGTGGTACCAATTACCATAGGGACACCTTGCTTAACCGCTGTTTGTAAATGTGTGCGCATGCCGGCTGGCAAAGTAAAATCAATTAATACATCAACATTCGTAATATTAGCTTCATCGCTAAAGGTTACTGTTTTATCTGCAGCACTGTTGAGTTGATTAACATTAATGCCTAATAACGGTGAACTACTGCGTACATAAGCGGCTGCAAGTTCACTATGCTCTTTTGTACTTGCTGCTTCTAATAAGGCTGAGCCCATTCTGCCGTTGGCACCAAAAACACCGATTTTATTTTTTGTCATTACCTTACCTAATATTTTAATTTGCAGCACCTTGTGGCTCGCGCGAAGATACTATTGGTCAATTAACACTATTTACTAGGCTAGATATTACCTAAATAGCATGTAATAGTCAGGTCACACTTTTAATTTAAGTAATAATACCAGTTTACTTTAGCCGTCTATACATTTAAACTTCTTTTCAGCGTCGATTTGGTCTTTGGCTTGCGGGCGCAGTGGTCTCCTAGTTTAAGTACAGTGGAGGATTCGCTAAACACAGCTAAAAGAGGAGTTTTTGGCTGTGATCTTTTTTCAATAATACGAGGAATATGATGCAGCCATCATTTAACAAAAATAAAGCAATACTTTCTTTGCTTCCCCTACTTACCTTTGTAGCGATATTTTTAGGCTCAGGCTTATATTTACAATCACAAGGGGTTGATTACGCTTTTTATCAATTACCTGCACCTGTTGCTATTTTACCCGCCATTATTCTGGCTTTCATTTTAAATAAAACCTCAATAAACCAAAGCGTCGAAACCTTTATTAAAGGCGTAGGTAATAACAACATAATTACCATGTGTTTAATTTACTTATTAGCGGGTGCGTTTTCTGCTGTTGCCGGTGCCACAGGTGGCGTTGATGCGGTTGTTAACGCTGGTTTGTCAATTATTCCACCTTCTTTATTGCTCCCTGGATTATTTTTAATTGCCGCCGTAATTTCCACCGCCATGGGTACTTCAATGGGAACTATTGGTGCCATTGGCCCTATAGCGTATGCAGTGTCGGTTAAAACCGGCATAGATCCAGCACTCATGGCCGGTACTATAGTATCGGGCGCGATGTTTGGTGATAACTTATCGATTATTTCAGATACCACTATTGCGGCCACCCGTACTCAGGGTTGTGAAATGAAAGATAAGTTTAAAGAAAACCTTAAAATAGCTATTCCGGCCGCCATTGTTACAATTGCGTTGTTGTTATATTTAACACCCGCTGCACAAGTTGTTGAAACCAAAGATTACGACATTTTATTAGTGTTGCCTTATGCCTTTATTTTAGTGCTTGCGGTAATGGGCTTTAACGTATTTGTAGTTTTGCTTAGCGGTATTGGTTTTGCTGCACTTATGGGCTTTACTGGTAGCTATGAAGGCGCCAGCTTTGTAAAAGATATTTATAAAGGCTTTACCGACATGCAAGAAATATTTTTGCTGTCGATGTTTATAGGTGGTCTTTCTGAGTTTATTCGCCTTAATGGTGGCCTGGATTACATAGCGCAAAAAATCCAAGCAATTACTAAAGTGATTGCTAAGTGGCATCGAAAAGTGGCTGACCAACTCGGTATAGCGGCGTTAGTAATGGCCAGCAATATGTGTATTGCTAATAATACCGTGTCTATTATTGTTACCGGCCCAATTGCTAAAAAACTTGCTGATGATGGTAATATTACTGGTAAACGCTCGGCTAGTTTGCTCGATATATTTGCCTGCGTAACGCAAGGGACCCTGCCTTATGGCGCGCAAGCATTGCTACTTGGAGCTACATTTAAAATTAGCCCATGGGAAGTATCAACTTCTTCTTATTACTGTTTTATATTAGCTTTTAGTGCTATTGCGGTTATTTGTCTGCGCAGAAATAAAGCATAAATTAACGTTACTGTGTTGTAGCTTAGTGATTAAGCTACAACACAGTAATATAATAATTAACAAACCACTCCCCTTTGCTTATAATAGCGCTCCCGCGTGTCACACTAATTAGTATTATGAAACTAAAAAAATTACTTCCCGCTTTATGTTTAAGCACTTGCGCTTTATCTACCTCTGCTATTGCTGCTAACTGGAGCAGTACTGCTCTACACATTAATTATGGCGAGCAAACAAATCCATTCACAGAGCAAGAGTCAGATACCGCTGTGTATTCAATTCAGCACGCATCTGGTTATGATTACGGCGATAATTTTTTCTTTATTGATTACAGTAAAGACGACCTTGAAGACGGTTTTCAAGACCGTGATTTTTATGGCGAATGGTATTCAACCGTTAGCCTATCAGCTATTACCGGCCAACAGATTGGTTCAGGCGCGTTAATTGATGTTGGTTTAACCGCCGGTATTAACGTAGCAGGAGACGCCAAGGTAATGAAATATTTACCGGGTGTTAAATTAAGCTGGGATGTACCTGGTTTTAACTTTTTTCAGACATTGGTAACTGCCTACATTGATGACAGTGAAGGCGTAGCAAAAGGTGGTGCACCTATAGAAACTAATAGCTGGATGTTTGATGTTGCGTTTGATTACCCTTTTATGATCGGCACGCAAAAGTTTAATGTAAAGGGCCATGTTGAGTACATTGCTGAGCGTGAAAATGAATTTGGTCAAGATGTGCGTGCGTGGTTTTTAGCGCAGCCTATTATTACCTGGGATTTAGGCCATGCCCTTGAAATGAAAGAAAACACTCTGTTGCTAGGGATGGAGTGGCAATATTGGCATAACAAATTTGGCACTGATGTTACAGAATCGGTACCACAACTTCATGTTGAGTGGACTTTTTAAGCTTTAACTAGGGTCTTATATGGACTCCCTAATAGCTCTTTACTCAATAAATAAAGATTAGCACTGAATATAAAAACCCTGTAAGTAAATTACTTACAGGGCTTTTATTTGTAGTTAAACTAAATTACAGCTTACATTGTGGGTTTTTACCCTGTGCTCTTGCTGTTTTTTGCTCACCTAAAGCTTGGCTCATTTGTGCTTGCAAGTCTTTAATTCGGCTTGCTGGTGCTGGGTGAGTTGATAAAAACTCAGGTGTTGCGCCACCACCCGCTTTACTCATATTTTGCCATAAAGTAACTGACTCTTTTGGATCAAAACCAGCTTGCGCCATTAAATCCAAGCCGATTTCGTCAGCTTCTGATTCGTGCGAACGACTAAACGGCAATACAACACCGTATTGTGCACCCAAGCCCAAACCCTGCATAATTTCGTTACGATACCCAACATTACCCATTTCAAGAGCTGCACCGCCAATTTGCATGCCGGTTTGTAGCATTGAGCTTTGCGATACACGCTCGTTCGAATGCTCTGCAATTACATGCCCTACTTCATGGCCAAGCACTGTAGCCACTTGGTCTTGGTTAGTAGCCACTTTTAGCAGCCCCGTATGCACACCAATGTAACCGCCTGGCAATGCAAACGCATTCGCTGAGTCGTCTTCAAATACCACTACTTCCCATTTTTGCGAAGCGTACTGCTTAGGTAAAACAGCCACTACTTGCTCGGCAATACAATTTACATACGCGTTAGTTTGTGGGTTTTTATTGATTGGCTGATTTTTTTTCATCTCAGCAAAACTGGCTGTGCCCATTTCACTCATTTGTTGATCAGAATAAAGCGCAATTTGGGTGCGCCCTGTTGGTGATGTTTTACAGCCAGCCAGCACTGCAGTAGCTAATATAGCTATCACGAGTTTTTTCATTATATTCCCTCAAATCATATTTTTTGTTAGCGCTAGAATAGCAAATACCACCGCAGTTTAAAATAATTGCTTTTTAGCAAGTAACAATAAAATTTTGTTGTTTATTTAACCTGAACTCTGGTTAAGAGATTTACTAACGTATTGAATCATCGTTATATTTAATTTTATTTTCTCTAGCCAGAGATTTTCAGTGAAAATAAGGCAAATTTACGCGTCAATAGCTGGCCTATTGCAAGTAAATTCAACGTAGTTAGCGCTGAAAATAGCTGCTCGAGATAGGTTTATTATCCGGATCTCAGGTTATTTACCCATTACAATTAACTTAGCAGGCAAACTAAGTTTATCCAATCAGCATGCCCTGTTACACTATACATCCTGTTTAGTAATGATTGAGTTTATACATGCCTGCATCGGCTTCGTCTTTTAACACCCGTATTTTATTGCCTTTACTAGCTAGTATTGTGGCAATTACGCCTTTAGCTATTGATATGTATTTACCGGCAATGTTAGTTATTGCGGGCGACTTACAAACCAGTATGCCTAACGTACAAATATCGTTAAGTATTTATTTAGCGGGCTATGCATTAGGGATGTTATTTTTTGGCCCTATTGCCGATCAAATTGGTCGCCGTAAATTGGCTAAAATTGGCTTAACTTTATTTGGTATAACGTCATTAGCACTTGCCTTTACTACCGATATATATGCATTTTGGGTCTTGCGTACCGTACAGGCATTTACCGGTGCAGCGGCAACCGTGGTAGTTCCTGGGATAATTAGGCATATTTACCAAAAAAACACCGCCAAAGGTATGTCTTATGTATCGATGATTATGATGGTAGCGCCATTACTTGCACCTTCAATTGGTTCGCTTATTTTAGGGTTTTCTGTTTGGTCTACCATCTTTTTAATTTTAGCGGCCTACAGCTTTATTATTTTAGCTTTTGTGCATGTGTATTTAATCGACATTCCTATTTTTAAAAATGACCTTAAAGGGCTGCCATTATTTTTTAATAGTTATAAAATAATACTGAGTAACAAAGATGCACGTGCCGACATTTTAAGCTCTATGTTTGTATCGTTTGGATTTTTTTGTTTTTTAACCTCAGTACCGTTTGTATATTTAGACTTATTTAAAGTATCAGAGCAGTTATTTGGCATTTTGTTTGCATTTAACGTTATAGCACTCATGTTTGGGAATTTTTTAAATACTCGAATTGTGCCGCGAATTGGCTCTCGTAAAATGCTCTACTACGGATTAATATTTGGCTTACTTTCGGGCGCTGCGTTACTTACTTTTAGTATTATGCAGCTGTCGCTTTACTTTATTGTTGGTGCTATTGCACCACTTATGATGAGCTTAGGCATAATAGCCAGTAATGCTGACTCACTTATTTTAATGAAGTTTGAAGCAAATACAGGCACAGCAACCGCAGTTATTGGTACGTTACGCTTTGGTAGCGGTGCTTTGGTCGGCCCCCTATTAGCTATACTACATGCTAAAAGTGCCGTGCCTTTTTCAAGCTTGATGTTTGGTGCTGTAATACTAACTGTTTTAGTGCAATTGGTTCACTATTTAAATAGCAAAAAAAATGCCTCAAATTGAGGCATTTTTTAAATCATTAATAACAACTTAAGCGTCAGCTGCTTTAGATACCATAACCATAGCTGGGCGCAATAAACGTCCGTTTAAGGTGTAGCCTTTTTGCATTACCGCTAATACTGTATTTGGCGATACATCGTTGCTTGGCTGAATTGACATAGCTTGATGAAATTCTGGATTAAACTGCTCACCCTGTGGATTAACAATTTCAACGCCAAATTTTGCAACAGCATCGTTAAAGCTTTTTACCGTCATGCTAATACCTTCAAGCACAGGCTTTAGCGTTTCGTTTTCTTTATCAGAAAACTCAATTGCGCGCTCTAAGTTATCAATAACCGGGAGTAATTCGTTAGCAAACTTCTCTAGTGCAAATTTATGTGCTTTTTCTACATCTTGTGCTGCACGACGACGCATGTTTTCAACATCAGCAGCGGCGCGAACTACACCGTCTTTTTGATCTGCTATTGTTTGCTTTGCTACTTCAAGCTCTGCATATAACATTGCAATTTCGGCTTCAGGGCTTTGCTCTTGCTCTGCGTGTTCTTCTGCTGCTTGTACTGCGGCTTCAACGTCAGCTTCCATTTTTGCTAGGTCTTCGTTTAGTTCTACTTCTTGTTCTGGGTTTTGTCTCTGCTCAGACATAAATATGTGCTCCAATTCTTTACAACTGCGGTAATTATGGGGATTGAATTAAAAGATTCAAGAGTTAGATGTCTCAATTAATTTAAATTCTTGGATTATTTTTTCGATTGGCGCTGATTTTGGACAAATTACACAAAAACGACTCTGATATTCTTGATTTTGAAAGTACGGCAAGCTAATCACAATCAATTCGTTACACTCTGAAAAAGGTAGGTTTTCAGTATTAAGTACCGACACCCCATTTTTAAATACTAGCTTGTCTTCAACAAAATTTAAAAAAGACACCCCAATGTTTAGGCTTTGCTCGCAATCTATTTGTTTATACAAATAGTTTTCACCAACCACAATACTATTATCAGATCCAAGCTTTTGGCTTAGTTCACGCGTCCATTGGTTTAGTGAATCATGACAGTTACGCGGCGCAGTATTAGCCATTGCCTGCATACGGTACAAGCCTTCTATTAAGGTTTGTTGGCTAAATACCGTATTTAACCACGTGGCAAACTGATAACGCACATTATCACTTGCGTCATCGGGCTTATTAATACAAATGTTATGACTTTGCCCTGCTCTGTCTATTAATAAGATTAACCAATCCGTGGAATCAAAATCGAGCACTTCCACTCTAAATACTTGTTGCGAGCGTACTTGTGGCAAACCAACACAACAACACACCTGATAACGCTGACTTAAACCATGCGCTAATTCAACTAATTGTGTTTGCGCAGGTTGCCAGTAATTAGCTATATCGGCGAGTGCAAAGAACTCCTCAAACCAATAATCAAATCCGTAGTCTGTTGGCACGCGCCCCGCTGATGTGTGAGGTGAATAGAGCAAACCCACTTTTTCTAAACGTGCCATGGCATTACGTACTGTAGCCGAGCAAACTGCCATACCTTTTAGCTTGGCAATTTTTGTTGATGGCACAGGTAAACCCTCACCATTACAATACGTGCTCATTACAGCCGCAAAAATTTGTTGATCTCGTGGGTTTAGTTTCATGGTTACTGCATCTTGTCTCATGTGCTTTATATCGGGGCAGAGCTTCTTAATTTCAAGTGATTAGCTATACGACACCTAAATTAATGAGCTGCAGGATTAATTCATGGCAGTATTGCTAACGATCTGTATTTTCAAACACTTCTGTTTTAGGTTACTCTACAAATATTAAAACTTGCTGTGTATTTATTATGGATTCTCCTTTTCGCACTATCGGCCTTAT
This sequence comes from Pseudoalteromonas sp. 20-MNA-CIBAN-0454, assembly GCF_040308685.1. Lineage (NCBI taxonomy): Bacteria > Pseudomonadati > Pseudomonadota > Gammaproteobacteria > Alteromonadales > Pseudoalteromonadaceae > Pseudoalteromonas > Pseudoalteromonas sp. 20-MNA-CIBAN-0454. The sequence goes on from NZ_JBEOOB010000001.1 coordinate 112,969, forward strand.
TGGTAAACCAAATCATCCAGATGCGGCGGCAACCTTGCAACGCCTGCATACATTTTTACTTGCGCTTGGTTTTGCAGTTATTGTAGAAAAACGTACAGGAAGCCAACTTATTGATATACCCAAAAATAAGTTAGTTAAACTGGTCGACTTAGGTGAACAAGCTGATTTAGCCATTGTAGTAGGTGGCGATGGTAATATGCTTGGCGCAGCGCGTGTATTAGCACGCTTTGATATAGCCGTTATAGGTGTAAACCGAGGCAACCTTGGGTTTTTAACCGATTTAAACCCCGAGGGTTTTGAAGCCAGTTTAGAGCAGGTACTCAGCGGCGAGTATATTGAAGAAAAGCGCTTCTTACTTGAAGTAGAAGTGTATCGTCATAACGAGCTTAAAAGTGCTAACTCTGCTGTAAACGAAGCCGTTTTACATGCCGACAAAGTAGCACACATGATTGAGTTTGAAGCCTTTATAAATAACGATTTTGTGTTTTCTCAGCGCTCAGATGGACTTATTGTATCTACCCCTACCGGCTCAACTGCTTATTCACTATCGGGGGGCGGCCCTATCCTTACTCCTGAGCTTAACGCAATAGCGCTAGTGCCTATGTTTCCACATACTTTATCGAGCCGTCCGCTGGTAGTTGATGCCGATAACGAAGTACGCTTAAAACTAAGCCTTGAAAACACCGATAGCTTGCAAGTTAGCTGCGACAGCCATGTGGTGCTCGCCGTTCTACCCGGTGATGAGGTAGTCATTAAAAAAGCCGATAAAAAGCTGCGCCTTATTCATCCTAAAAATTACTCTTATTACAACGTATTACGCCAAAAGCTCAATTGGGGCAGTCGTTTATACTAATTTTATTGCTAAGTATCGTGCTTTAGATCAAAATATATTTTTTATAAAATAGCTAACCAAATCAGGATTGTGCGGCAATGACTTATATTGTTTTTTTTGCTTTATTATTATTAATTACATTATTAGCTAGTTATTTAATTGTTGAAAATAACCGTAAAAAAGCAATCGAAGCGAAAAAAAAGCTTTTTAATGCTCGAGTATCACAAGTTAATACTCGCTTAAAGCTAAAGCTCAATGAGTTACTTGACGCTAAGCTTATCCGACCCAAATACCTGCCACGTATACAAGCCATTGTAAGCAATTTTTTTGTGGTACAAGCTCACACGGATGAAAACCTAAACCAGTTAGAAAGTACTGCCGATTTACTTATTAATATACTGTCGAACGAGTTAATTAAAACTTATCAAAGCAATGTTTCTCAAAATTTAGTCGATAATATCCAGTACTTTGTAGCGGAACTTCCCTTGCAAGGTATTTTATATAACAAGATTTTTTATCAAACTATTTTACCCGCCCTTATTGTTAATATTAAAACAGAAGACATAGAACAACTCGCTGATAATATTAATAATGCTGACGAAACAAGCGAAACTAATAGCCATTCTAAAATTATTCATGATGAAGAAATTGCGTAAGTCATAAAAATTTAATTTGCAAAAAACCAAAACACTGTATAAATTAACAGTCAATTGACTGGATGGATAAACAGTATGTTAATTGGTTTAGAAATTAAAAATTTCGCAATTGTAAGTAATTTAAGTACAGAGTGGCAAAACGGCATGACCGCAATTACCGGTGAAACGGGTGCGGGTAAGTCGATTGCTATTGATGCCCTTTCGTTATGTTTAGGCGAGCGCGCCGAAGCCTCAGCTGTGCGCCCAAACACAGATAAAGCGGAAGTATGCGCGCAATTTGATTTAAGTAATTTACCCCTCGCTCATGCTTTTTTAGAACAAAATATGTTGAGTAACGCCGATAACGAATGTTTATTGCGCCGCGTGGTGTGTAAAAATGGCCGCAGCAAAAGCTACATTAATGGCAGCGCTGTAACAGCAGCGCAACTAAAAGAGCTTGGCCAGTATTTAATTTCGATTCATGGCCAACATGCCCACCAACACTTGTTAAAAGCCGAGCATCAACTGCAGCTACTAGATGCCTATGCCGGACATCATAATTTGGTCAGTGGCGTTAGCCAAAGCTATAAGCAATTTGCTAATTTACAAAAAGAATTTAAACACTTACAACAACAACAGCAGCAGCAAGCTGCGCAAAAACAACTATTAGAATACCAAGTAGCAGAACTTAACGAGTTTGCCCTACAAGAAGGTGAGTTTGAACAAATAGAAGCTGAGCATTACAAGTTAAGTAATAGCCAAACGATTTTAGAAACGTGTCAGCGTGAGTTACAGCATTTATACGAAAGTGATGAGCAAAATGCTTGTTCGTTATTGCAACACAGCGCGCAACAGTTTTCTGAGCTGGCACAATATGACGAAACATTAGCAAGTGTAGCTACATTGCTTGCAGAGGCCGCAGTACAAGTAGAAGAAGCTAGCCGAGAAGTGCGCAGTTACACTGAGCAGGCCGATTTAGATCCTGCTCGCTTGGTGGAGGTAGAAAACAGATTAAGCGGCGCTATGGATTTAGCGCGTAAACACCATATTAAACCACAGGCATTGGTTGAGTTTCATCAAGCTATTAGTCAAGAACTCGAGTCTATTAGCAATAACAGCTCTCGCTTAGAGCAGTTAGAATCTGAAATTGAAAACACACTTAGCCATTATCAACATGCTAGTGAACAGCTAAGCCAAAGCCGCCGTGAGTATGCTAATACACTAAACCGCTTAATTAGTAACAGCATGGCAAACCTGTCAATGGAAAACGGCATATTTGAAATTGCCCTAACTCAAGAAACCGAACGCGCACCAAATAGCTTAGGCTACGACAATGTATCGTTTTTAGTATCAACTAACCCAGGACAACCATTACAACCATTAGCAAAGGTTGCATCGGGTGGTGAGCTGTCGCGTATAAGTTTAGCTATTCAGGTAATTATTGCGCAAAAAGTCACAACACCTACCCTTATTTTTGATGAAGTTGATGTGGGGATCTCCGGCCCAACGGCCTCTGCTGTTGGTAAGTTATTGCGTCAATTAGGTAAGTCTACCCAAGTGATTTGTGTTACCCATTTACCGCAAGTAGCCAGCAGTGCGCATCAACAGTTTTTTGTTGCTAAAGAAATAGCAAATGGAGAAACTTTTACCCATATGCAGCCTTTAAACAAAGATGGCAGAGTTAACGAAATAGCACGCCTATTAGGGGGTGATAATATAAGTAAAACAGCAAAAGCAAATGCTAAAGAGCTAATAATGGCACACGCTTAATATTACTTTTATACGTTTATTTTAATATGTGGTTAGTAGGGTTAAGAGTTAAGGATTAAAATGCAAAATACAGTTGCCTACTTTTGTTTAACTGCGGGCTGGTTAGTGTTAATAGTTAGCCTTGTTTTTCTAATTTTGAGTACCTTTAAACATACTCACTTTAAGCAGATTTTATTGCGCTATTTAAATACAGCATTGGTATGGCAGTTATTGGTCACGCTGGTTTTTATAATGAATAATACAACAGCCACTTTGAACAATTTTATTATTATTTGTGGGGTAATAATTACATTGCAATTACTATGTAATTTAGCCTGTTATTTAAGTGTAAAACGCGCAAAAGCAAAAGGCAGACCCTCATTAGATCATTTTTCTATGGACTAAGTATTACTGTATTTTATTCAAGCAATAAATAAAGTACTTACAGTGGGGTAAAGCGTTTTAATGTGGTGCTTTGATGTTGGCTTTTAGTAGGTATCTTATTGCTGAGCTACTCAACTTTTTAAGTCTAAAAGCTAATGTTGCAGCATTTACGCACGTCTAATTTGGTTTGGCTGGTAAGTTTTTAATGATTAATTTATCGATAAGAAGCGATTAATAAAAAACAATAAAACCACTATAAAAGTGGTTTTATTGTTTTAGCAAAATTTTGTATCAATACACCTTAAAAAGCGTGCTTATCGAGATATTATTCTGCGTCAGCTTCTTTATATTTAGCTGCTGTTTCAGTAATTAATGGTTGTAATTCACCACGCTGAAACATTTCGATGATAATATCACAACCACCAACTAATTCGCCATCTACCCATAACTGTGGGAATGTAGGCCAATTTGCATAAGCAGGAAGCTCAGCACGAATGTCTGGATTAAGTAAAATATCAACATATGCAAATGGTTCACCACATGACATTAACGCTTGCGATGCTTGTGAAGAAAAACCACAGTTAGGCAACTTAGGCGATCCTTTCATGAAAAGGATTATTGGGTTTTCTGAAATTTGCTGTTTAATTTTATCAATGGTTTCCATCTACAACCTCAAAATGACGATAATTTAATATACCTAAGGCCTTGAAAATAACTCAGTGAGACCATAGATCTATAACTTAAAATGGGCAAATAAAGCCGCAATTGAAATAGTCTTTAGCAATAGCATTGCTGTTTGCTAAAACTTGAGTAGAATACTCAACAATTATAGTAACACTATATTCCCGTTTGGTATAGATAACTGGCCTGTTCCAACAGGCATTACGTATTACTAAATGGACTATTAACTAAAAGAAGATGGAGATAAAAAATGGCATTTGAACTACCGTCACTACCATATGCAATTGATGCACTTGAGCCGCATATTTCAAAAGAAACTCTTGAGTTTCATCATGGTAAACATCACAACACTTATGTTGTTAAACTTAATGGTTTGATCCCAGGCACTAAGTTTGAAAACAAATCTCTTGAAGAAATCGTATGTTCATCAGACGGTGGCGTGTTTAACAACGCTGCACAAATCTGGAACCATACGTTCTACTGGAACAGTTTATCGCCAAATGGCGGTGGTGCACCGACTGGCGCGGTTGCTGATGCAATCAATGCTAAATGGGGCTCTTTTGATGCATTTAAAGAAGCATTAAACGACAAAGCAGTTAATAACTTTGGTTCTAGCTGGACTTGGTTAGTTAAACTAGCTGATGGTTCACTAGACATAGTTAACACTTCTAACGCTGCTACACCATTAACTGATGATGGCGTTACTCCAATCCTAACTGTGGACTTATGGGAACACGCTTACTACATCGATTACCGTAACGTTCGTCCAGATTACCTTAAAGGTTTTTGGTCGCTAGTTAACTGGGAATTCGCGAACGCTAACTTCGCTTAATTAGCCCTTAAAAGCTAAATTTAAAAAGACGCTGCGGCGTCTTTTTTTATGCTTGGTAAATTACCATCTCCTTGTACAAGTACCTCTTATATTAAAAAGTCAAGATCATAATTTTTAATATAAATTTTTAATTTTATTGCACAAAAATTCAAAATCGTGACTAGACTTTAAGAAGTTAAGCTATTTTTAAAGTGGGTTTTGGAGGTCTTTATGACGATTTTTGATCATTACCAAGCACGATACGAAGCTGGACAAGAAGAAGAGTACAGTATTGCTGAGTTTTTAGATATTTGTAAAACCGACAAATCTGCCTACGCAAGTGCCCCTGAGCGCCTACTAATGGCAATTGGCGAGCCACAAATGATAGACACAGCAACAGACGCACGCTTAAGTCGATTATTTTCTAATCGTGTAGTAGCACGCTACCCTGCCTTTGCTGATTTTTATGGTATGGAAGATGCCATCGAACAAATTGTTTCTTATTTAAAACACGCCTCTCAAGGCCTAGAAGAATGTAAACAAATTCTTTATTTATTGGGTCCGGTTGGTGGTGGTAAATCATCTATTGCCGAAAAACTGAAATACTTGATGCAACAAGTACCCATTTATTCTATTAAAGGCTCCCCTGTAAACGACCACCCGCTGTCATTATTCGATCCGATTGAAGATGCTAAATTACTTGAACAAGAATACGGCATTAAACCACGCTATTTGAAAACCATTATGTCGCCTTGGGCCGGAAAGCGCTTAAAAGAATTTAACGGCGACATTAGTCAATTTAAAGTGGTTAAGCGCTACCCTTCTATTTTAAATCAAATAGGGATTGCCAAAACTGAGCCTGGGGATGAAAACAACCAAGATATTTCGGCACTAGTGGGTAAAGTAGATATTCGCCAACTAGAACATTTTGCACAAAATGATCCCGATGCTTACGCCTACTCTGGATCTTTATGTTTAGCAAACCAGGGCTTAATGGAGTTTGTTGAGATGTTTAAAGCGCCTATTAAGGTACTGCATCCTCTGCTAACAGCCACCCAAGAGGGTAACTACAACGGTACTGAAGGTATTAGTGCTCTGCCCTTTAACGGCATGATACTAGCCCACTCTAACGAATCTGAGTGGCAAACTTTTAAAAACAATAAAAACAATGAGGCATTCCTAGACCGGGTATATATTGTTAAGGTTCCTTATTGCTTACGTGTTACCGAAGAAATTAAAATTTACGATAAGCTACTTCAACACAGTGAGTTGTACAACGCGCCATGCGCCCCGGGAACACTTAAAATTTTAGCGCAGTTTTCAACGCTATCACGATTAAAAGAGCCTGAAAACTCGAGCCTTTTTTCAAAAATGCGAGTGTATGACGGCGAAACCCTAAAAGACACTGATCCTAAAGCTAAATCGTATCAAGAGTATCGAGACTATGCTGGGGTTGATGAAGGTATGACAGGACTTTCTACCCGTTTTGCTTTTAAAATTTTATCGCGAGTATTTAATTTTGACACCCTAGAGGTTGCTGCGAATCCAGTACATTTATTTTATGTGTTAGAACAACAAATTGAGCGTGAGCAGTTTGCATCTGATACCGAAGAGCGTTATTTGAGCTTTTTAAAAGGCTATTTAATTCCGCAATATGTTGAGTTTATTGGTAAGGAGCTGCAAACCGCATACTTAGAGTCGTACTCTGAATACGGACAAAATATTTTTGACCGTTATGTTATTTACGCCGACTTTTGGATTCAAGATCAAGAATACCGCGACCCCGATACTGGCCAACTATTTGACCGTGATGCCCTTAATGCAGAACTTGAAAAAATAGAAAAGCCAGCGGGTATTTCTAATCCAAAAGATTTTCGTAACGAAATAGTAAACTTTGTGCTTAGGGCTAGAGCGCACCATAATGGTAAAAACCCACTGTGGACCAGCTACGAAAAATTGCGCACCGTGATCGAGAAAAAAATGTTCTCTAATACCGAAGATTTGCTACCCGTTATTTCGTTTAATACCAAAACCTCTGCCGAGGATCAGCAAAAACACGAAGACTTTGTTAATCGTATGGTCGAAAAAGGCTACACACAAAAACAAGTGCGGTTGTTATCTGAATGGTATTTACGGGTTAGAAAATCGCAATAACCTTCATATTGGTAGTTTAGGAGGTAATTAATGGCGCATTTTATAGATAGGCGATTAAACGCAAAGAATAAAAGCACGCTTAATCGCCAGCGCTTTATTAGGCGCTATAAAAAACAAATTAAAGAAGCGGTTTCTGATGCGATTAATAAACGCAGTGTCACCGACGCAAGTTCGGGAGAGAGTATTTCTATTCCGCAACGCGATATTAGCGAACCTACATTTCATCAAGGAAAAGGCGGCAATAGAGAACAAATACATCCAGGGAACGATCAGTTCTCTACTGGCGATAAAGTAGAGCGCCCTAAAGGTGGGCAAGGTGGTGGCGCAGGAGGCGGTGAAGCGAGCGACTCGGGAGAAGGTCAAGACGAATTTGTATTTTCGATTTCAAAGGATGAATATTTAGATTTATTGTTTGAGGATTTAGAGCTGCCAAACTTGCAAGAAAATCAGCTCGACAAACTAGTACAAATGAAAACTCATCGCGCTGGTTTTTGCAGCGATGGTATGCCAAGTAATATTGATATTGTACGTTCACTCAAAGGCTCGTTAGCACGGCGCGTGGCCATGAGCGCAGGTAAAAAGCGTTTATTGGCAGAGCTTGAAGCTCAGTTAGTTATTTTACTTGCACAAGCACATCCTGATGAAGCTGCTATTGTGCTGTTAAACAGTGAAATTGAACTAATTAAAAAGCAAATTAAGGCAGTGCCTTTTATTGATAATTACGACTTACGTTTTCGTAATTACGAAAAGCGCCCTCACCCTACCAGCAAAGCCGTGATGTTTTGTATTATGGATGTGTCTGGCTCTATGGATCAGGCCACAAAAGACATGGCTAAGCGCTTTTATATTTTGCTATATCAGTTTTTAACACGCAGCTATAAAGACATTGAAGTGGTATATATTCGCCATCACACGCAAGCTAAAGAAGTTGACGAACAAGAGTTTTTTTACTCCCAAGAGACCGGTGGCACGATTGTTTCGAGTGCCCTTAAACTCATGGACGAAATAATTAAAGCGCGTTATAACTCTGAACAATGGAATGTGTATGCCGCGCAAGCGTCTGATGGTGATAACTGGGCAGACGACACACCGCAATGTGGACAAATTTTGCGTAATAAATTATTAAACGCAGTGCGCTATTTTGCCTATATAGAAATAACCACACGGGCGCATCAAAGTTTATGGCGCGAGTATCAAGACATAACCCAAAGCCATGCTAATTTTGCCATACAACATATTCAAAGCGTTGAGGATATTTACCCTATTTTTAGAGAGCTATTTAAAAAAGGTCGTCAGCAGCAAGGGGCTGCATAGCCTAAGCGAGGTAGTAAATATGAAGGATAAACATATAAGTGATGGCCCAGATTGGACTTTTGAGTTATTGGCCCAGTACCGTGATGAAATAGCCCGTGTTGCACAGCACTATCGCTTAGACACGTACCCTAATCAAATTGAAGTGATCACCGCTGAGCAGATGATGGATGCCTATTCTAGCGTTGGTATGCCTATAGGCTATAGCCATTGGTCATACGGTAAAAAGTTTATTCAAACTGAGCAAAATTATAAACGCGGTCAAATGGGATTAGCCTACGAAATCGTCATTAACTCCGATCCATGTATTGCCTATTTAATGGAAGAAAACACCCTGCCCATGCAAGCACTGGTTATGGCGCATGCTTGTTATGGGCATAATTCTTTTTTTAAAGGGAATTACTTATTTAAAACCTGGACCGACGCCGGCTCAATTATCGATTACCTACTGTTTGCTAAAAAGTACATTAGCCGCTGCGAAGAAAAATACGGTATTACTGAGGTAGAAACCCTGCTCGACTCTTGTCATGCGCTAATGAATTACGGCGTAGACAGATACAAGCGCCCGCAACGTATTTCATTATTTGAAGAACAAAAGCGCCAGCAAGAACGAATAGACTATCTACAATCACAAGTAAACGAGTTGTGGCGCACTATTCCAGCTCAACAACAAGAAGCTAAAAAGCATGAGCGTCATTTTCCACAAGAGCCACAAGAAAATATTTTATACTTTATTGAAAAAAATGCGCCATTGCTAGAGTCATGGCAGCGTGAAATCATTCGGATTGTACGTAAAATATCGCAATATTTTTATCCGCAAAAACAAACCCAGGTGATGAATGAAGGTTGGGCTACATTTTGGCATTATACTATTTTGAATCACTTATATGACGAAGGAAAATTGACTGATTCATTTATGATGGAGTTTTTACAAAGCCACACTAATGTGATTTATCAACCACCTTATAATAGCCAATATTACTCGGGTATAAACCCTTATGCTCTGGGCTTTAATATGATGGTAGACATTCGCCGTATTTGTGAGCAGCCAACAGAGGAAGATAAACGCTGGTTCCCGCAGTATGCTGGCAGTAATTGGCTCGACACGCTGCACTTTGCTATGCAAAACTTTAAAGATGAAAGTTTTATAAGCCAGTTTTTATCACCTAAACTGATCCGTGACTTTAAATTATTTACTATTGTTGATCATACAAATAACCCTCATTTAGAAATAGGTGCTATTCATGATGATAATGGCTATAAAGCAGTGAGAGAGGCATTATCGGCGCAATATAATTTAAGTAATCACGAGCCTAATATTCAAATCTATAATGTTGATATTAGAGGCGACAGATCTCTTACATTACGTTATGTGCCGCACAATAATATTCCGCTCGCTAACTCACACGATGAAGTACTTAAACATCTTTACCGTTTATGGGGATTTAAAGTAAAGCTAGAACAAGAGTCGAGTAGCGGTGAGGTTTCTATTCTTAGTCAATGTCCAATAGATGATTATCGCCATACCACGGAGTAAATAATCTAGGTTATGGATAATAGATTTATTAAGCAACGCTGCACACTCGCGTTAACTAACCAATATAAAAAATGACGCTTAGGCGTCATTTTTTATATCGTCAAACATAGTAATACTATTCCTACCATTGTGTTTTGAATTATAAAGTGCTTTATCGGCAGCCTCAATCCAGCGTTCATGGTTTTTAAATTCATTACTATAAGAGGCAATGCCAATACTAACCGTCATACTCACTAGCTGATCTTTGTAAGCCACCGGGGTTGCCGCTATTAGTTCACGTAAACGCTCGGCTATTATCATCGCACCTTGTTTATCAGTATCGAGTAAGGTGATAGCAAATTCTTCACCACCGTAGCGCCCTGCTATATCTGTTTCGCGCAATGTGCCTTTTAGTAATTTTGCAATATGACGCAATGCCTCGTCACCACAACTGTGGCCATACTCATCGTTCACTTTTTTAAAGTGGTCAATATCAAACATTAATAAAGTACTGCAACCACCACTGCGTTTAGTACGCAAAAACTCTTGGCGTAACGTATGTTCCCAGTGCCCTCGGTTAGCTAGCTGCGTTAAGCTATCGGTTTGACTAACTTGCTCAAGCTTTTTATTTAACTGTTCGAGTTCTTTTTTATTAACGGCTACATCGGTTACATCGGTTACATCGTAAATAATAATACATATATGCTCAACATCACCACGGGTATTTGTTAGTGGAATAAAGGTGGCATTTTGGTACATATAATCAGCTTTGCCGGTAATTGGCCGATAGTTTTTAAAACGAAAGATATAAGGTTGCTGTTCCCAAATTGTAAACGAGCGGTTTTTTAGTACAAACACGGATTCAGATTTACTTCTAAACCACTTTTCATCTATTGCGGGAAATAAATCAAATAAGTCTTTGTGTTTAACTGCGCTTGGCAGTAATCCAGAATGATTTTCCATAAAACCATTCCACACACACACTTTATATTCTCTGTCGAGCACCACTAGGCCCACATCAACAGTATTAAACATATCCATTAACCAATGGATTTCATTCATATTTAAATCAGCTGACATAATCGTTAATCTTCTAATAGGTAGGCAACTTTGTACTTCAAAGTTTTTAGTGAATCTTCGGTAAATAACAGCATCATATCGCAATTTATATTGTGGTTTTCAATACCGTAACTTATCTCGATTGCTAAGGTACGTTGCCAACGTGGTTTGTTAGATTTAACCAGCTCTGATACATCTCTATGCTGACCCAGTACTATGGGATGCCCTTGGCTAAATGTCATATCAAGTTGTTTAGAGAGCCCAGTTAAAATAGCGCCAATAAGTATATTACTGATATCCATTAACAGCTCTAGCTCTACTTTTTCATTGAGCTCACCGTCGTAGTTCATTAGCGATGCTATTTCTTTAAAGCTCGAGTCATTTAAAAGTAGTAATGCTTCCCCTGATACACCGCCGCCTATAAAGCCTTGGCAGATACCCGAGGTTGAGGTGCTGTTATCAATTGAGCGCAGCGCCATATCAAGCTCATTTACTTCTAGAATATTAACATTAGGTATGGGCAGCTTAACAAATACATTAAGTAACCTTGCGAGTAGGTCGCCTGCTTGCCCCATGGCCACGTTAGTAAGCTCTTGGTATATATCTCGTACATCAGGGTCTACCTGCTCACCTAACGAGTGCGCAAGGCGCTCTCGCATTGCTTTGTCTTTAATGCCATGATGTTCAATAATAGTGGCTAGCTTTTCTGCGGAGCAAGGTTTTTGAATAAAATCAATTGCACCTAGCTCTAATACGCGCTCATGTGCCGCCGGCTGAATATCGCCAGAAACCACCACAGTGAGCACATTAAGACCAAGCTCTCGTATCGCTATGAGTACTTCATAACCATCCATTTCCGGCATATTTAAATCAAGAAAAAGAATTTCTGGCTGTATTTTTTTTATTTGGTTTATACAATCTACACCGTCATGCGCAAATTCAATTTTAATATCCCAATCCACTGGTAAAGATCGAGCTAGTTGGCGTCTAGCTAATTTTGAATCACCACATATTAGTACCGATGTTGACATATTCTCTCTCTATTTTGACCCTGTTATAGGTATCAAACTGCATTAATAAAGGTTTAATTATTGTTTTTTATATACATATTTTTTACATATGTATGTTATATCAAAGTATACCTTGTTTACAATTTTTGATTAATAAATAAAAGCATCTACTTCTTCTGCTTGGTGAGCACTTCGCAGTATAATACACTTAACGCTATTACAGCCTGAATCTAAAAGGAAATACCCTATGTTTCGCTCGTTAATTTTTGCATTAAGTGCATTTAGTTCTGTGGCTTTTGCTGCCGATTATACCGAAAACACGCTTGATGCTGGCAAAGTATCCGCACAAGGTAAACCTGTTACTTTATTAGGTAAGGGAGTTGCTGTAGGCGATAGCGCACCAGAGTTTAAAGTGGTCGACGCTAACTTTACCCCTGTTACATTGAGTGCGTATAAAGGCCAAGCCGTTTTGATTAGCGTAGTACCTAGTTTAGATACCGGTATTTGCAGCCTACAAACTAAACACTTTAACGAAAAAGTAGCACAACAATTTCCAAACATAACCATGTTGACCATTAGTAGCGATTTACCTTTTGCGCAAAAACGTTTTTGCAAAGCTGAGAACATAGATAAGGTAATTGTGCTTTCTGATTCGGTATGGCACGACTTTGGTCAGAAGTATGGATTTATAATTAAAGATATGGGGCTACTAACACGCGCTGTACTTATTTTAGATAAAAACCATAACGTGGTTTATAAGCAATTAGTGAGTAACCTTGCAACTGAACCAGAATACGCCAGCGTGATTGAAAAACTAAAGGCACTTTAAATTAACCTAAACTCTGCACAAAAAAACCGCTAAATTTTACATTAGCGGTTTTTATTTAATAGAGGACTGTAAATTAGCCTAATAGCTCACCTAACTGTTTGCTAATAGCATCAACAGCTTGTGTACCATCTAGCTTATGATACTGGGTGTTACCCGCAGCAGCTTCTGCTTGGTAGTAATCAACCAATGGCATAGTTTGCTCATGGTAAATACCTAAGCGTTTACGTACTGTTTCTTCAGTATCGTCTGCACGAATAATAAGCTCTTCACCTGTTTCGTTGTCTTTATCTGCCACTTTTGGTGGATTATAAACAACGTGATAAACACGACCAGAACCTGGATGAACACGACGTCCACCCATACGCTCAACAATCACTTCATCAGCAACATCAAATTCAATAACGTGATCAACCACTACGCCATTTTCTTTCATCGCATCAGCTTGTGGAATAGTGCGCGGGAAACCGTCTAATAAAAAACCATTTTCGCAATCAGCTTTAGTAATACGCTCTTTTACTAAACCAATGATAATATCGTCAGAAATTAACTGGCCTGCATCCATTACTTTTTTTGCTTCAAGACCCAGTGGAGTGCCTTCTTTAATTGCTGCACGTAACATATCACCAGTCGAAATTTGTGGAATACCGTATTTATCCATCAAGTACTGAGCTTGAGTGCCTTTACCTGCACCCGGCGCGCCCAAAAGAATAATGCGCATATCATTGTCCCTTAGTAATAGTTTGTTTTTTGAAGCCTGAATTCTTCCATAAGCGCCGCCGATACTCAAGCAACTTATACTAATTGATAAGTCATTAGCGGGCTTATAGCGTATAAAAAAGGGAACTTAGGTTCCCTTTTAACTTAATCTTTAATTTTTTAAACTTATTTGCTTAATTCAAGCATAAGTTTATTTAAGCGAGTTACAAACCCTGTAGGGTCTTTAAGTGTGCCACGCTCTGCAAGTAGCGCTTGGTCAAGTAATACATGCGACCACTGTGCAAACTTATCTTCGTCTTGCTCATCATTTAAATGCTTAACAAGTTGATGCTCTGGGTTTAGCTCAAACACAGGTTTTGCTTCAGGAGCGGCTTGACCAACCGATTCCATTAGCTTTTGCATTTGTGAGCTCATGTCGTTGTCATCGCTAACAACACATGCTGGAGAGTCGGTTAAACGATGCGTAAAACGCACTTCTTTAACTTCATCACCTAACGCAGTTTTAATACGCTCTACTAAACCGGCAACTTCTTTTTCAGACTCTTCTTGCGCTTTTTTAGTCTCTTCGTCGTCAAGCTTACCTAAGTCTAAATCACCACGGGTGATTGATTGTAGTTGCTTATCAGCAAATTCTGTTAAGTGGCTCATCATCCACTCATCTACACGGTCACTTAGCAGTAATACTTCAATGCCTTTTTTACGGAAAATCTCTAAATGCGGAGAGTTTTTCGCAGCAGTAAACGTATCAGCCACTACGTAGTATATTTTTTCTTGGCCTTCATTCATGCGCTCAACGTATTGCTCAAGCGATACATCTTGCGTTGCTGAATCGGTATGCGTAGAAGAGAAACGTAATAGTTTACAAATTGCTTCTTTATTAGCTGCATCCTCTGCAGGGCCTTCTTTGATCACTTGACCAAATTCATTCCAAAATACTTGGTAATCGTCCGCTTTGTTTTTAGCCATACGCTCAAGCATTTTAATAATACGCGATGTACACCCTTTACGAATAGCTTGCGTTACTTTGTTGTCTTGTAGAATTTCGCGAGATACGTTAAGTGGTAAATCGTTTGAATCTAACAAGCCTTTTACAAAACGTAAATAACTTGGCATGAATTGTTCAGCGTCATCCATAATAAAAACGCGTTGTACGTACAGTTTTAAACCACTTTGGCGATCACGATTCCATAAGTCGAATGGCGCTTTTTTAGGGATGTATAACAAGCTAGTGTATTCAGTTTTACCTTCTACCTTGTTATGCGCCCAGCTTAGTGGATCTTCCCAATCGTGGCTTACGTGCTTATAAAACTCTTTGTATTCGTCATCTGAAAGCTCTGACTTATCACGAGTCCACAGTGCAGTAGCACGGTTAATACTTTCCCACTCACCTGGTACTGCTGGGATTTTTTCGCCATCTTCCCCTTCAGACTCTGGCACTTCTGCTTTGTACATTTGTACTGGGGTCGAAATATGATCCGAGTATTTAGTCACTATGCTGCGCAGGCGCCACTCATCAGCAAACTCTTTTTCTTCTTCGCGAAGATGTAGAATAATGTCGGTACCACGGTCTTCTTTTTCAATTTCTTGCAGCGTGTACTCGCCTTCGCCTTGAGACTCCCACTCGTAAGCAGTTGTTTCGCCAGCTTTACGGGTGCGAACCGTTACTAAGTCTGCCACGATAAATGCTGAGTAAAAACCAACACCAAACTGACCAATTAACTGCGAGTCTTTACTTTGATCGCCAGTTAAGTTTTTGAAAAATTCAGCAGTACCCGATTTTGCAATCGTCCCTAAAGAGCTTATTACTTCATCGCGGGTCATACCAATACCATTATCTGAAATAGTAATGGTGTTAGCTTCTTTGTCAGCGCTAATACGCACACGTAAGTCAGCGTCGCCTTGGTACAGATCACCTTGTGATAATGCTAAAAAGCGTAACTTGTCTGCTGCATCTGAGGCATTTGACACAAGTTCACGTAAAAATATTTCTTTATTAGAATAAAGAGAATGAATCATTAAGTTTAATAATTGTTTTACTTCTGTTTGAAAGCCTAATGTTTCTTTTTGTGCTGCAGTCATTTATATATCTCCAATTTGCAAAGTGTCTGCGTTATGCACTTAATATGGGGGGAGCTGCTAGAACTTCAAGGGAAAAAATAAAAAAAGTCCTAACCAATATTGTCTTAAAACTAAAACGTACCAGCGCATTGCATATGAATTTGTTCATTGCTTACCGGGTGCTGAAAATACAAATCACTTGCATGAAGCTGTAAGCGCGCTGCCATATGCTCGCTTTGTGCATTGTTATATAAATCGCACCCTAAAATAGGATGCCCTATAAACTGGCTGTGAATACGCAATTGGTGCGTACGCCCTGTAATGGGTGTAAATTGCACTAAGGTTCGCTGTGGTTGCGTTAGGCGCTGCAGCACTTTATATTCACTTACGGCTGTTTTACCTGTGGTTTCACAGATTTTAACCCGCGGAAAAAGCAGTTTATCTTTTGCTATCGACGCACTAATTTGCCCTTCGTCGTCAATTAACCATCCGTGTAACATGGCTACATAGCGCTTTTTAATTGTACGCGCCTGAAACTGTTTATTTAGGTGCTTAGAAGCCGCCGCGTTTAATCCCACAATCATAATGCCTGATGTACCTAAGTCTAACCTATGCGGTAACTTAGCCTCAGGGTACGCAGCCGTAATACCTGTTTGCCCATTTACCAAACGATAATGCACAGAATCCCAATTGAGCGGATTTTTACCCGACAAACTCAACAAACCACTGGGTTTGTTGATCAGTAAAATGTCTTCATCGTGATAAACAATCTGCACGCTCTGATCACACTGCGGCGCAACAAAGTTATCAATAGCGCAGGGGGTTAAGTGATGAAATTCAGACATAGTCTTCCTAATAACACATAGCGCCACCTAGGCGGCATGTGTCTGGTTCAAAGTAAAGTGAGTAAATTACACCGGTAAAGCTGAGCGCTGATTAGCTGCTCTGCTAGGGATAACAATTGATACAGGGCCATTTATTAAAAGCAGATAGTAACATTTGTCGCTGTAAAATAACCCATGAATTGGTTAATCAGTGTGACTTAATAGGCAAAATGCAGCATCGCTTCAACAAAAAAGCTTTGATCTTTTTCTAAATTCGCTCTGTTACTCATATTTATATAGCTGGTAATCAGTTCAAAAGAGATTTTTTTTGTATACAAATACTGTGTTGTTAAGCTACAAGTATCGGCAATTTTAGTGCCTTTTAATTGCTCATTAGCAATAAATAGACTCCTGCCAGGACCAAAAATATCGCCCTGTTCGTTCACTCTAAATAATCGACGCATATCCAAACTAATATCAAATTTATCAGTAAGTTGAGCTTGCAATTTTGCGCCTATATGTTTGATATTTGTGGTAGAAAATATACCTGCCTCAGAATAATACGGCGCTTTTGCATATAAAGATCGAAAATATCCATCTTCATGCCCTGCCTCACCGCCCGTTGCATAACTTAAAGTAGGGCCAAACTTTAAGTTTGCGAAAGAATACAGCCCAGAAAACTGTGCAAACCATGCTTTAGTATGCTCACTCTTTACTATGCCGGTTTGATGAGCCACGTGAAAAGTGCTATTAAAACGGCCTAATTTTTTACGATATTGGGCTTCAATAGTGTGTCTGCTTTCGTTATTTTCTGCCGTGGTATCGCGGTACCACATGCTGTGCAGCAGTAATTCAGCTGTGCTAAAGTACACACCTGTTATTCTTTCAGAAGATAAATGTTTATCATCAAACACGCCTGTTTTGCTAGCCACAGCATAGCCATGGTATGCATTAATTTGCAGCTGGTTAAGGACGTTATTTTGATACATCACGCCATCGAAGCGTCTTCTTACGTTGGTACCTTCGCGCTTACCTAACAACCTTTGGTCTGCAACTGACCAAACTTGTCGACCTAATTTAATAGCATGATTAGGGCTTGTAACACTCAGATAGCCTTGATGCAGATCAAATTCATTATGCTCAAATGAATATTTTCCTTGTGCAAAAGAGGAATCATACGCAGCAATCGTTTCGAGATAAAATAAGCTATTATTACTAAGTGGCAAATCTGCCTTAAGTAGCAGTCGAGCGAAGTTGGTTGATAAATTAGTATCGGAGAGCTCATTATTTTCAATGTGTTGAAACTTAATACGTCCTTCAACGGCAACCTCAGCCAAAACACAACTACTAAGTAAAAGTAATAGTAAAGACAAACCATATCGAGTCATTTAACTTTCTCCGCACGCGACGACTAGCTAAGCTAGCTCATCAGTTAAACCTAAAGAACCACAATAATTGGTTATCTTTATTGTGTAGCTAAACGGATATTAATTTATTCCAGCCAAGCTATTTACGGTATCGGTGTTGTTTACACTAATTTTTTTGCAAACACAGCTGAAATTATAAGTGATTATTAAAAAGATCAATATTATAAAAAATAGCCTGTTACACTCTACTCACGAGAACGTAATGCCATTGTGCGTATAGTTCTTACTCAAACAGTAAATTACTCGAGGTTTTCAGCTAATAAAAGCGAATGACATCCCAGATAGCACCTACCAATAAAGCATTAAACACTGAGCACTCCTAATAGAGCCTTAAGGTATAAAATGATAAAAACGATAGCTTATTAAGTGCAGCAATCGTTGTGGCGTTAGTTTCAGCCACGGCTAATGCGAGCAGCGCATATGGATATGGATATGGATATGGATATGGAGTGAACTACCCAGCGGCTAAAGATCACAGGGTTTTCTCGTTAAGTAATCGATAAAAATGCAGATCGTATTGCAGCAGGAACAAGTTTACTTGGTTACGATGTATATCGTACAAGCGGTATACAGGATAAATCTGATGGGTTTACTAAGATTAATGAGGCAATGATTGCTGCTAAAGGTTTGCAGATTGCCAAAGTGAAAAATCGTCACCATTACGCGTTAACCGATACACTGCTATTAACAGAGAAAGTTATTGAACGTATAGTTCGTCACTCTAGTTATAGTCCAATATCAGCGGTTGCTTAGTCAGCCTATGTAACCTGAGCTCCGGATAATAAACTTAAATATAACTATGATTCAATACATGAGTAAATCTCTTAACCAGAATTTATCCTAAGCGTCTTACGCGGTTATAATGCTGTTAATTAAAGCGAAAATTAATCAGCCCACACAACATAAGTTATGTGGGCTGATTTAGTTATTCAAATAGCCGTGCTAGTTCAGTCTTGTGTTACCGCTCGTCTGCCACTAAAGGCATGCATTAACGTTGTCCCGTCGACTAAGTCAAGCTCACCACCTACCGGTATGCCATGGGCAATACGCGAGGCACCTACTTTGTATTTATGACAAAGCTGGGCAATATAATGTGCGGTGGTTTCGCCTTCAACCGTAGGGTTGGTTGCTAAAATCACCTCACTTATACCGCTTTGAGCCAGCTTTGTCTCTAAAACATCTAGGCCAATTTCTTTAGGGCCAATACCATCAATAGGCGATAAATGCCCCATTAATACAAAGTACAACCCTAAATATTGACCCGTTTGCTCTATAGCAAGTACGTCGCTTGGCGATTCAACAACACATAATATGCCGCTGTCTTGGCGTTTAGTACTTAAACAAATATCGCACTGCGACTGCTCGCAAAAAGTGCGACATGACTCACAATGACCAACCGCCGTCATAGCTTTTGTCAGTGCATTGCCAAGTTGAGTGCCCCCTTTACGGTCGCGCTCTAGCAAGTGAAAAGCAATTCGTTGCGCTGACTTAGGGCCAATGCCCGGCTGACAACGCAATGCTTCTATAAGCTGAGTTAAACTAGCTGAAAGTTGCATATAGGCTTAAAACGGCATTTTCATACCTGGTGGTAATTGCATACCGCCAGTTACTTTACCCATACGCTCTTGTGTTTCGTCTGCTACACGGCGTACAGCATCGTTACATGCAGCTGCAAGTAAGTCTTCAATCATGTCTTTGTCGTCTTGCATTAAGCTCTCATCAAGCTCTACGCGACGAACGTTGTGATTACCTAGCATAGTTACTTTAACTAAACCGGCACCGGCTTCGCCTACAACTTCTAATGTTGCAATTTCGTCTTGGGCTTTTTGCATGCGATCTTGCATTTGCTGCGCCTGCTTCATCATGTTACCCATTCCACCTTTAAACATAACTTTCTCTCTTTCTTTTTTAATACATTAACTAGGTTACTAAATAAGGGCTGTTGTAATAAATTACAATGCCTGAATGCTGTTTTCGTCAATTTCGGCGCTAAATAGCTGCTGAAATTGTACTATATTATCGTCTGAGGTGATCACATCTATTGCTTGCTGATGACGACCTGCATCAATTTTTTGCTGAATTAAGTAAGGCGAATCAATCACCCCTTTAGCAAAATTAATACTCAGTGTTACATTGTGCTCATAAATACTGGATAACGCCGCATCAAGTCTTTGGCGTAGCATGGGCGTATCTAAATGTTTTTGTGATTCATCAACATCTATATGCAAATTATTGCCTTGCTTAGTAAAAATAGAGTGCAACGCAAACTGGCGCATACGCCCGCCTAATCCCATGCGTTTAATTAAATATGCCCACTCGTCTTGCTGATGCGCAAAGCGAATTTCGCTTATTGGGCTCTGAAAATCATCAGGCGCTGGAATGCTAGGCTGCGCTACAACAACTTCGGGTACTTTTTGCGGGTTAATTTGCTCAAGTAACTCAGGGGCTAAATTTTCGGTAATTGTTTGGTGCTTTGCTTTAAAGTCTATTTTTCGCTCAGGCTTTGACTCAAACTGAGCTTGGCTTGCTGCCTTGTTTTGGCTCCCCGCTAGTGGGAGCTGTGGCTTTTTTTCGCTCTCACCTGCGAAATCATTAGGCCACGGCGGCGGATTATCTGCGTGTGTTTGCTGCGCATTATTGTTAGCTCTACTGTGATTAATTGCATCGCTATTTGTTGTAACATTTTGCTCATTGCTGTTACTGCTATTAGCTGTAAAACGACTCGGGCGAGTGTTAGCAGAGCTTAAATTTGCTGTATTTTGCTGCTCCGTCTCTTTTGCATTTGAGAGCTTACCCGCACCCGATATATTTCTATCTCTTAAAATACGTGCAATAGCAGATTGCGCTCGCGCTTCTTGTTCGCTAATTGAGGTGGCTTGGCTTTGCTGAGCTTGCGCTGCCGTATTTGTTGCAGGGTTAAACCCTTGATCAACCGCACTACTAATAACATCATCAAACTGTGCAGCTAATGAGTGCTCTAAATTACTTTGCTGTAAGTAGGCTTCATCTTCGCTTTGACGCTGGGCTTGCTCGTCAGTAACGTCATTTGTATGCTGATGTTGCTGAGTTACTAATTGCTCACTCGCCGCTTCATTTGGCACAGCCGACACAATTGTTGGCTCTACTGCTTGCTCAACTGCTGGTACCGTAGTTGAAACCTGCTGCGTTGTACTAGAGTTATTATTAAGTGGATCGGGCGCTACGTTTTGCGGCTCTGATAGCTTAGCGACCTCAGCTGGTTTTGGCTCAATAATTTGTGGTTGCGTTGTATCATTATTTTGAGCTGTGCTTGGTAGCGGTTTACTTTTATTTAAAATATCACGTAAGGCACTGGCCTTTGTCGTATTACTTTGCACCGGCTGTGTATTTACAGCTACTGGTTGCTGACTTTGTGTATCAATTGGTTGAAACGCTAACAGCCTCAGCATAATCATTTCAAAGCCTAAACGAGGCTCTGGCGCCCATTGTAGATCTTTTTTACCGTTTAACAGTAGCTGATAGTAAATTTGAATTTGCTGTGGATTTGTATTTTGAGCAACATGCGTGATGTAATCGGCATTTGTTTCATCAAGGGCGGCAGCTTCAGGCACTAATTGGCTTAACTGTGTCAAATGCGTTAATGCAATTAAATCATCTAGTAAGGCCACATAATTAGGATTTCTGCTAGCAACATTAGCTACTTCTTTCATTAGCGCTGCGCCATCTTGGGCAAGTAACGCGGCTAGTAAACTTTGGCTATAATGGGTGTCCATTAAACCAAGCATAGTTTGTACAGCTTGGTTGTTAATATCACCATTAGTTTGCGCTATAGCTTGATCGGTTAAGCTAAGTGCATCTCGCATACTACCGTCTGCGGCTTTGGCAATAATACGCAAAGCATCGTCGTCAAAGTTCAGTTTTTCATGCGTCAGTACGTGTTCAAGCTGAGTTTTTATTTCACTTTGCGATAACGCATTTAAGTTAAATTGTAAGCAGCGAGATAATATAGTGACAGGTAGCTTTTGTGGATCGGTAGTCGCAAGTAAAAATTTCACGTGCTCAGGCGGCTCTTCCAACGTTTTTAGTAACGCATTAAAGCTGTGCTTAGAAAGCATGTGAACTTCATCGATTAGGTATACTTTATAACGGCCCCGTGTAGGCGCGTATTGTACGTTATCGAGTATTTCGCGAGTATCTTCTACTTTAGTGCGCGAAGCTGCATCTATTTCGAGTAGGTCAATGTAACGTCCTGCTTCTATATCTTTACAGCTACTACATTGACCACACGGATTTGCCGAAATGCCTTCATCACAATTTAAGCTTTTAGCAAAAATACGCGCTATTGTGGTTTTACCCACACCTCGGGTTCCAGTGAATAAATAAGCGTGGTGCAGTCTATTTTGCGTTAGCGCATTAACCAGCGCTTGTTTAACATGAGACTGTCCAACCAATTCATGAAAGGTTTGTGGACGCCATTTTCTCGCTAGAACCTGATAACTCATCGATTACTCGCCTTCGAATTCAACCAATTTTAGGATTTTAATACCCATTTTTGCGATACGCTTTTCACCACCAAGCTCTGGTAATGAAACAACAAATGCTGCATCAGTGGCTTCGCCACCTAATTTTTGCACTAATTTAATGGTTGCTTCAATAGTACCACCGGTTGCTAGTAAGTCATCCACAAGCAATACTTTGTCACCTGGAACGATAGCATCTACATGCAGTTCTAATGTGTCTTCGCCATATTCAAGTAGGTAGTCTTGACGAACAACTTCACGCGGCAGTTTGCCAGGCTTACGCACTGGAATAAATGGAATACCCAAAGCATAAGACAAGGGTGCACCAAAAATAAAACCTCGTGATTCAGTACCAATAATTTTGGTAAAGCCCTGATCTTTATATGCAGCAATAAAAGCATCGATAGTCGCTTTAAATGCATCTGGGTTTGCCATTAGTGTAGTTACATCGCGAAACATAATGCCCGCTTTAGGGTAATCAGCAATAGTAGTTATGCTGTTTTTGATAATTGCTGGTGTTACTTGAGTCATAATTTTAACTGCTCAATGGTTTATATTACAAAGCAGCTGATTATAACCTTAAGTGACCTTTGATTGCGAGTTTGACGTTATTATAAAAGGTGTTTTAACCGTTTCAGTCGAGGGGAAGTTTTATAAATAAGGCTGTTGGTAACAACAGCCTTGAGATAAATAATTAAGATAACACAGCAAACCAGCCAACAATTGCATTTAAGCAACCAATACCTACAAATATAGCTACGAAGCCAAAAAAGTACGCTGCATTGAACGGATCTTTAAATTCTTTATCATCTGACATTTTTACAACCTTTTATTAAGCACGACACATAAGGGCGTCATAATAAACGATGTAAAATAATCTATAAAGAGCTTAAGCTTGATTTTTTGTCACTATAATCCCAAGCTCAGCCATGGCACGTAAAGTAACAAGTGCGCCTTGGGCAATTTGTGCAGCGCTAAACTGCACAGCATGGCGGGTTACTTGCTCGCAAATAGTATCGAGTATCAAACCATCATGCTCACTTATAATCGATAATAACAAGGCTGTCATAGCATTAGTTGTTAAAAATTGAACTTCATCATCGCCATCGCGATATACAACAAAATAATTTGGCTGTGCTGATGGTTGTTGCGGCTGAAACTGCGTACTTATTGTTTGCACCGCAAATTGGTAACTTAAATTACGTGCTGTACTTGATAAGTACAAACGTGCAGAAGCAACCTGATCAGACGCTATGAGTTGCTCATTTTCAGCCTGCTGTGTAATAGCTACATCTAATTCAATCCATTCATAATGGGCAAGCTCGAGCATAAATGGCGGATCATATTTTTGCATCTCATAATTACTTGATAAATAATTAATGAACTCCCCTGCTATATCTAAAAAATACGGTGAGTGACAATCATATTCACTAAAAAATCGGCGAATAAGCATTTGCCATTGTTTATCGCTGTATAAGGTTTTTAACACCGGAAAACCCGATGAAATAAACCCAACAATATTATTAAAAAATAAATCGCGGTAAATCGCCATGCGTCTATCTTCAATCCCTTGCGGCTTTTTATTTTGGCTGGGTTTGCGAATATGCGCCATAAATTCGTTTTGTATTTCAATAAAGCTCATAACTAAATACTCCTTTTGCAGGCACTCTAGGTTCAGACATGCTTATTAAGCTCGCTGTTTGATTAATGATTTATCAAGGTATTTTGCTTGCAGGTTATGAATAATATCTAGCTCTTTGGTTAATACATTAATGGTCGGTATATTAAAATCTCGCTCGAGCAGCGTCGAAAATACACCGTGAGTTTGGTACGCTTTATCGAGTAACTGCCAAACTGGGTCAATTACATCTGCACCATGAGTATCTACAATTAGATCATCTGCTTCATTGTAATGCCCAGCTACATGGCCGTAAGCAATGCGCTGTGTAGGTAATCCGGTTAAAAAGGCTTCGGCGTCATAACCATGGTTTACTGAGTTCACATAAATATTATTCACATCGAGTAACAGCTTACAATCAGCTTGCTCTAAAATAGCATTAGTAAACGCCAGCTCTGACATTTGCTGCCCAGGGGCTGCGTAATAAGACACATTTTCTATAGCAATTTGGCGCCCTAATATATCTTGTACTTGTTTGATACGCGGCACTACATGAGCAATCGCTTCTAAAGTAAACGGAATAGGCATTAAATCGTACATATGCCCAGTGCCAGAGCAGTAACTTAAGTGCTCGCTGTAAATTTTTACATCATGTTCATCAAAAAACTTTTTAAGTGATTTTACAAATTCAATATCAATTGGCGCAGTTGAGCCAATTGAGAGCGATAAGCCATGACAAGCAAAACTATTAGCACTGGTTAATGCTTTAAATTGTTTTTTAAAACGCCCACCTAATTTCAGCCAATTTTCTGGAGCAACTTCCATAAAATCGACTTGTTTAGGTACATGCATTAGTAACTCGTCAAGCATTTCTCTGCGTAAGCCTAAACCAACCATACCTAAGTCAGTATTTATAATTTGTGTCATAACCACTCCCAACAAAAAGGGCCAACCGGCCCTTTATTCTATATGGTATTAAAGTATTTAACCTGAAGTAAAGTTATTCTACTTTAATAAATTTTAATGACCGCCACACTTACCTTCACCACACTTGCCTTCTTTTTTGGCTTTTGCATCTACGTCACTTTTAGCTTCGCCACATTTGCCTTCTTTTTTAGCTTTTGCATCTGCGCCGCATTTAGCTTCGCCACATTTGCCTTCTTTTTTAGCTTTTGCATCTGCGCCGCATTTAGCTTCGCCACATTTGCCTTCTTTTTTAGCTTTTGCTTCGCCGCCACATTTACCTTCGCCACACTTACCTTCGGTAGCATCTATTTGATAGCCGGTAACCATTTGTTGAAACTCAAAAGGATTGGCTTGCACATCCACAGATACAAAGCTTGCAGAGCCAACAACAACTGCACCTAGTGTTAACGCGATTGAACTTTTTTTGATTGTATTCATTATATGACTCTCTTTTTAATAAGATTGTATAACCAAAGAATTGGAAAATACGAGTATGTATTTAAGTAGACCTGTATAAAAATAAAAAATTTCATTTTAGTTTAATTAATTGTAAACTTTTTGGCTAAAGTAACTATGCGCGGTAATTACGGATTTATCAATTTATGATTAACGGTTACACTACACATCCCTTTATTTAGCCATAATTAATCTTTCTATGAAACTTGTTTTAGCACCGATGGAAGGTGTTGTTGACTTCAAAATGCGCCAACTTCTTACCAATATAGGTGGTTTTGACTTATGTGTGACTGAGTTTGTGCGTGTTGTTGATGCTTGCTTACCTGATAAAGTTTTTTATCGTTACTGTCCTGAACTTAGCAATAATGGCCTCACTAGTGCTGGTACACCGGTACGCATTCAGTTATTAGGTCAAGTTGCAGGTGCGCTTGCAGAAAATGCAGTTAAAGCAATTAGTTTGGGCTCCCATGGCATAGACCTAAATTTTGGCTGCCCTGCAAAAACTGTTAATAAAAGTAAAGGCGGAGCTGTACTGCTTAAAGATCCCGAGCACATGTATGAAATAATTAAAGCGGTAAGAGACGCCGTTGATAGCAAGCATCAAGTGAGTGCAAAAATTCGTCTTGGTTTTGATGATGACAGTAACAGCCAAGAAATAGTAGATGCTGTTGTCAGCGCTGGTGCAAGTAGTATTGCAATTCATGCTCGCACTAAACGTGATGGCTATAACCCACCTGCTTATTGGGAAAAGATCCCACCTTTAATTAAAGATAAAGATATTGCGGTTGTGGCCAATGGCGAAATATGGCAAGTAGCTGATGCTATGTTGTGCCAAAAACGCAGTGGTTGTACCGACTTAATGCTTGGTCGTGGTGCGTTATCTCATCCCGATTTAGCAAAAAAGATTAAAGCGAATATAAATAATGAAGATTATGTAGGGCTCGAGTGGGAGCATATTCTTTATCATTTAATAAATTCTGCTATTCATCACGACCCGGCTAAAGATGAAAAGTACTTTGCATCGCGTACTAAGCAGTGGTTAGGCTACTTAAAGCGTCAGTACCCACAGGCAATAACATTATTTGACGAGATCCGCCGGTTAAAGGCCAAAGAAGATGTCGCAGAGGTACTAAGTAAGTATGCCAAAGCGCCACAGTTTGATGCAAATCATAACGCGTAAGTAAATCTACCTAGATAATACCCCTATTGCTCAATGCTAATTATAAAGGGGTTATACACGATGCAACATCAGCAAAGGTTAATTAATGAAATAGAGGAAGTAAAATTAACTATATTAAACTTACTTTCTCAATCAGCGCATCTATCTCATCAGCATTTATTATCTTTATTAACGCAAACAGTCAATGCAGAGTGGCTCGATTTGGCGGCGCAAAAACTAGGTCCCGAATACGGTGAATATATTCAACGAATGACCACTTTAGAGGCTGCTGTGAGTCAAATTGAGATAGGTCAGTACGGTTATTGCTGTGATTGTGAAGAGCCTATAACCACAGCATTACTCGAATTAGATCCAGCTACACAACGTTGTGAACAGTGCGCTAAATAAAGCGCACATTGAGCAACGTTAAGTCGCTGGAGCAGTTAAAGTAATTGCTGAGCAAAGCTAAATGCCTGCCCAGGGTAAAGCACTATATTTTTAACTAATCTTGTTGCATCTATTTCGCTAATGTTTAAACGCTTTATTAAGTTAACCTTTGCCTGTGGCAAGGTCCACGCATGAATATGCAATCCAACATCAGTTTCCATCATTGCTAACATTAGCGTTTTTTGCTGCGCTAAAAGTGATTTGTTTTCAGCTATAGCGGGTAAGTTTCTAAACCCCGACAACCAATCTAAACCTGGTACCTCTTTATCCCCATTAGTAAATTGCACCAAAAATGACTGTGGATAAATTTGGCTAACCTCCTGATTGGCTGGTTGTGTACTTTCCTCTTTTAACTGCTCATTTATAATAGTAAGCCACTCTAGCGGAGAGTGCACTGTACCACTAAAATAGTTTAGCTTACTTTGATACCACTCACTGCCATTAGCTAAACCATATAGCCCGACACTTCCTCTGGGGCTATATTGCACTAAATAATCTTTTAAAATATTAAGTTGAGCTAATAAGCTATTGGGTATGTTTTTATCGCTTAGTGCACTAAGCACATAATTTTTTATTAAATTGTGTTCAATTTTATTCAACTTTAAATTGCTTAATTGCGCACTTTCTAGTTGTCGCTGCACAAATTCAAGCCAATTACTTATATTTTGATAGTCACTCTCTGAACTTGCTAAGTTAAGTAAATTAACTAAAACATTTGTATGTGCTGGCCAGGCAAAGTAACGTTCAGGAAAACGCTCTGCAATAACAAGATAGTTAACCTGCTCAGTTTGCTGCTTGGTTAGTTGCATTTGCATTAAGCTTTGATAAATAGCGTGGCGTTTTTTTAAATACGCATCTGTAAAAGGCAATTGCTCACTACGCAGCCCTGTGTGTTTACTATTTTTTGGCTGATATAAAGCTAAGTTAAGCGATTTTAATGCGTGCTGCGCTTCATCAAACGATGTGTACTGCTGTGGTTGCTTAGAGCAAGAGGCCAAAAATAGACAAAGTAAAAATGAAAAAATAAGCGTTTTGTTCATGTTCATCCCAATAAAAAAAGCCCCAATGGGGCTTTTTAAAAATTGCTAATATACATTAAAAATTAAATTTTAACACCGTTGCGAGCGGCTTTATCTTTAATATATGTAGCCCAACCTTTTGCAAACTTACGCGTGCGAGGGTCATCCATAGCTTTAGTAATTGCAGCATGTGCTTGCTTATACTTAGCTTGGTAGTAGTACGCTTCAGCTAAATCTGAATAAATAGTGCCCTTTTTATCAGAGCCTAACTCTAGTGCTTTGTTCAAACGAACAACTGCAGCGCTAAAGTTTTCAGATTGTAAAAGTAACGAACCGGCTTTGCGATAAAGCTCAGCATCGTTATCAAATTTTGCAGCTTCTTCGTAATACTTAGCGGCTTTTTCAATATCTTTTGAACGATGGTAGTTACTAGCAATTGCACTGATATTTTGCTTAGTGCGTTGTACTTTTTCTTCTTTAACACCTTTTTCAAGCGTTAATGCTGCTTTATAAGGTATTTCGTTTAAAGAATAAAAGTTAGCTAGTACTTTGTATTCAACTTCGTTCTCAAAGTAACCGTTTTTGTATGCAACTTCCATAGTTGCTAGGCCTTTTTTGTAGTCTTCAGTTTGTAAGTAATACTTACCTAAGCCTACCCAAGATTTTTTATCATCTGGCCATACACGAACGATTTCTTCTGCAACTTGAACCATATTTTGATACTGCTTTTGTTCAAAATATGAAGCTAGCTTAAGTTGATAAGGAGCTTTTGTTGGCTCTTTTTCAAGCTTAATCGCTTTATCTGCAGGTTCTATAACATCCTTAAACTGTTTAAGTTCGTAACTTGCTTGCGCAATACGAGTATAAACTTTCGGATCTTCTTCACCTGTAAAGTCCATCCAATCAGCGTAGGCTTTTTTTGCAGCACTATATTGCTCAGTACCTGCATACATATCACCTAAGGTTTTTAAACCCTGTGCTTGATCGGCAAAGTTTAATACATCTGGTGCAATCGCTGCTTTCATATACTTAATGGCTGTTTTGTATTGCTCTTTTTGAGCATACATACTACCTAAGTAACGATTTACAGTTGCTTTGTCAAAATCGTTAGACGGATCTAACTCTTTAAGTAAAGCAAGTGCACCATCAACATCATCTTCATTATACAAGTCAAACGCTTTAATTACCTTTTTACCAGTACGCTCGCCCATGATTTTAGTTTTTGCTTTTTTACGCTCTTCAATTTTTGCGTAATTTGGCGCCGCTAAAACAGGTGCAGTCAAAGCTGCACCCGACACAGACATAAGAATTGCAAGAGCAGTTACTTTAGATAAATTTCTCATTACTCGCCTCCTTAGTTGCCTTGGTTAAGTTTAAAGTCTAATTGAACTTGTAAACCAACTTGTCTTTGTGGTTTACCGTCAATAATTTTAGGACGGTACTTCCACTTGCGCAATGCACGTTTAGCTTCACGGTCAAAGACACGTTTCGGGTCAGCGTCAATTACATCAACGTCAACCACGCCACCTAACTCATCGATAGTGAACGAAAGTTGAACCCAACCTTCTCTACCATCACGTGCTGCTTGCGTTGGATATTTTGGTTCAATTCGAACGATAGGTGTCGCATCACCATCTCGTCCAAATGCACCCGGACCACTTAGTCCACCTGCCGTGCTTCCCACATCGATGCTTGGCATATTAAATGACAATCCACCAGGATTAGGGTTGTTATTTTCCGGCTGTGGCGGCTGCGGTTTAGGCGGCTGCTTAGGCGGTGGAGGAGGAGGAGGCGGAACACGCCTTCTTTCCTGCACCTTAGATTCAGGCGGATTCGTCATTATTTCGACTATGATCTGCTCTTTTTGTTCAGTATTACGGTCAGCCCCACCAGAGATGAGGAATGCCATGAAGTAGAACAAGCCGAAAGTAACTGCCCCACCTGCAATCAGTGAAAACAGAAAACGAATCATTACTGATCTCCAGCGATTGAAATTCTTAGGTTATCACCCGTCGCTTTAATCTGGTCCATCACTTTAACTACCGTGCCGTGCTTAGCTTCTTTATCAGCTTGTATAATCACAACTTCGGTAGGTTGCTCTGCTAATAAACTTTCAATTTTTGCTGAAATACGTTCAACATCAATTTGTTGTTTATCAACCCAGATTTCGCCGTTACTACGTATAGCAATAAAAATGTTAGCATTTTTTTGCTTAGTAGCTTGGGCAGCTTTTGGTTTATTGACCTCGATACCAGCCTCTTTAACGAACGATGTAGTTACGATAAAGAAAATAAGCATGATAAATACGATGTCAAGCATCGGCGTCATATCGACCGCTGCTTCTTCTTCTTCACGAAAACGTTGTTTACGTGCCATATTTAATTCTCTCTCTAGTGATGAGGCATGTTATCTACAAGTTTGGCTTTCACCATTTTAGCTTTTGTCTCAAGACGTGAGCTAAAAAACACTCCAGATAGTGCCGCAACCATTCCAGCCATTGTTGGGATTGTTGCCATTGAAATACCTGAGGCCATTAATCGTGCATTACCAGTACCTTGACTAGCCATGGTTTCGAAAACCGAAATCATACCCGTAACAGTACCTAACAAACCTATTAAAGGACAAACAGCTACTAATGTTTTAATCAACAACATACGCTGATCTAATTTTTCAGACGCTTCAGAAATCCATGCTTCACGGATTCTGTGTGCGTACCAAGACGTAGTGTCTTGGCGGGCATCCCACTTTGCAATAATTTCTTGCGATAAACGCGGAAACTCTGCAAGTAAGAACCAATAGCGCTCAATCATTAAAACCCACATCAGAAAGAGTGCTATCGCGACCACGTATAAAACCTGGCCGCCTGTGCCAACAAAATCCCTGATAGATTCCCATATCTCCATCAGGACTAGCATTAGGCTTTCTCCTTCTCCGCGTGAGTCGCAACGATACCTGCGCTTTGCTCATCTAGGATGTGTAATACCGACTTACTACGACCAGCTACAAGTGCGTGAAGTAGAATTAGTGGTAGTGCAGCAATTAGACCTAGCGCTGTAGTTACAAGTGCTAGAGAGATATTACCAGCCATGATCTTCGGATCGCCCGTACCGAACAATGTGATTGTTTGGAACGTTAATATCATACCGATTACTGTACCTAGTAGACCAAGTAATGGTGCGATTGCAGCAAGGATCTTGATAATGTTGATACCAGCTTCGATGCGTGGCGTTTCACGAAGAATCGCTTCATCAAGTTTAAGCTCAAGGTTTTCAACATCTTGATTCTTGTTGTCATGGTACACTTTAAGAATACGACCCAATGGGTTATTTGTATTCGGTGTAGCAACATTTTTAAGTTGGCTCTTAATTTTGCTTGTAGTAAGCGTAAGGTCAACAAAACGAATTAGAGTAATTAACATACCTAAAGCTAACAACGCAGTAATTATGTAACCTACTACGCCACCTTGATGGAAGTATTCCATAAGTGTTGCTTTTTGAGTGTTAATACGCAAAATCGCGCCACGTGTTGGATCCACATATACACCAGCATAGTTGTCAGGTGATGTTTTTTCAAGGTCTGCAATACCGTCTAAAATGTAGCTATCAGGCTGCTTACCAAGTGGTTGAATCGACTTTGTTTCTGGTGAATAAATTAAGTAACCGTCATCTGTAACTAAGTTAAAGTTACCAATACGTGTTACTTTTTTCATTGACGGGTTACCGTCAAGACCAGCAACTTCAGTTTCAAAAGTAGAAACTTTAGCAGACTCTGTCATTTCAGTTTGAAGTGAAATCCAAAGCTCTTCTAACTCACGAACTGTAGGAAGCTCTTTAGCCGCAGCTAATGAACGTAATACTTCAGCACGACCTGGCTTTTCAGCACTTACTAATGACGCTTCGATAGAACCGATAGCATCTTGAGCTGCACGACGTACAACACCAAACATTTCACCAAGTGTACCTTGAGCATTTTGTAGTGCTTGCTCTTTCTCAGCTAGCGTGTTTTCGTTTTGTGCATACTCTTTAGTTAAACGATCGCCACGTGACTTTTCAGCAACTAATTGGCTTTTCGCTTTATTAAGTAATGATTGCTTGTCAGCACGTTCTGATAAGAACTCTTGCTCACGTTGCTTATTGATTTTACCTTCAGAGATACGCTCTTGCTTTACTTGCTCAAGAATTTTATCTAATGCATTCGTATTTGCGTGTGCATTAAGCGCGGTACCTGCAGAAACAGTTAGTACTGCTGCAACAGCAAAACCTTTAAATAGTTTCTTCATTATTGATTACTCCGCGCCAAAAATTGGTAGTTTAACAAGTTCTAGTGTCGCTTGCTTACGTGCCATACGGATCACTTCTTTAACAGGTTTTAGGTATTCTTCACCTAATTCTTTCCACTGTTTAGTGTTGTTATCCCAAACCCAAGCATGTTTTAAGTCAAAAGACTGCGCAACATAAGTAATACGACCTAAACGACCGATATCAACGTTAATGCTACGGCCATCAACATCAAGCGTACCTTGTGAAGCATTTACAGCTGAGCTGTATGATGTTTCTACTGTGTAAGCTTCAAGTACTTGACGGAATTTCTCAGACGTTGTTACAGAAGAAGAAGACATGATTTCACGTAATCTTTCAACACGACCTAAGCGCGTTTCAAGATTAAATGGAACGTCCGCTTTGATGAATTGCTCAAGCGTATCGATCATGCGATACATCAGAGGCACAACGTTTTGTTTAGTGTTATCAATAGTTGCTATTTGACGGTCAAACGATTCAATAGACGCGTTTTGGTCATCAACCAAACGTGCTACGTGATCGTTGTACACTTTCATAAGTTCAGTCTCATCAACGATGCTACGGTACTCAGCTATTAGCTCTTGAGTTTGACCATATACATTGTCAATTTTAGTTTGAGACTTAACTGCAGCCTTTTGAATTTGCTGACCTGCTTGTTGCACGTCATTCAAAGGATCTGCAATCACATTGCTGCTTGCAAATGCAAATGCGCCAACCAACGCAGTTGCTACAAGACTCTTTCTGATTTTAACAGACATAGTTCCCAACCAATTAAGTAATGTTACTTTTATAATTTAATTATCAACCTACAAGAGGAAGACAACCCTGATATCTTTTAATAGATATCAACCTTTCAATAATGCTAAATGCAGTAAGTCATGTCAACTTGATGTTTAGCATTACCTATAAATAAATATGCATATGAACTAGTTATTTAATATACCAACCCGATAATATTAACATTATTGCAACCACTTTACCGCAAATACTTTCATGAAACCCTTTTGTAATAACAACATTCATAATTAACAACTTAAAAATAAACATTATTATAACATTTGACGTTAACTATTTAGAGACTAAAAAAAAAATATAAATAACCTTCTATTATTTTATCTTTAACAACTTTTGAGCGTTTTATAGACGAAAACCCATTTGTACCATAGATAATCTACAACCCACTTCATAATAACTATTGTGTATTACATTATAAAAAACTAATCATAAAGGTAGAATTCAAACAATAAATATGGCTTATCCATTTTTTAAAATGCAAAAATAATATAAATCATTACCACCCTATTAGCACAATGTTTATATTCAGTGTTTGCTACTAAAACGGTATCTGTAAGCTTATTTTAGGGTAGTTGATAATTACTACAGACCTTAAGGCAATAATATTAATATACTTAATTAAAAGAGTTGTTTAATGATGAGCTGGTTTCTTGCTCTTAATGAAGGTTTTATATTTTGCTGTTATGAATTATTACTTCGCCACCACTTCTTCCTTATTACGTACGTGTAGTGACTAAAAATAATTTTTAACGCAGCTAATGAGCTTTTAATTCAATAGCCTAATTATTTTTTATTAATTTAAAATGATGTGAATTGATTTAACACTGCATTAAAGCTAAGCCTAAGGAGTGCTTACCCCTTAAACTATGGGCTGATAATCTATCATACCCTGTTGTCACTGTCGCGCCTTAGTACGCTTGCAGCACGTATATACGCATCTTACATGCGTTCAGAAGTTACTTTTAATAACCTTAATGATCTTGTAGCAAACTTCTTAAAGCTGGTTTAAATTCAGTGGGAGTTAAATAGCAAGGGGATTTAAATTAATAGCTGCCCTTTATAAGCTACTTTCAACACAGCGTATAAACTATTTAATAAGCTAGAATGGCCATATTTTAAATTGGGTTAGTATTAGTAATAAACTTTATACCCCATGATTAGCTGTGTTTGTGGTTTTTTAAACGACAAATAGCAAATAGCAAATAGCAAATAGCAAATACAAAAAGGGTGATTTTATTTATTGAGTGATGGTGTTTTTATTAATACGAATTATTAAAATAATATATGACTGCATAGTGTTTAAACTGGTAAGTGATAATTAAAATATTTTGAGGTAATTATTTTAAGGTAATTATTTTGATTTTATTTGAGGGAGTGTGGATTATTTAAAAAGAAAATTATGGTGAAACAGTAGCCTGTTTCACCACGTTGAACGAAGGTTCACATAATAAATTATGCTGCTTCTACGTTCTCAGCTTCAGGGCCTTTTTGACCTTGCTTGATGCTGAATGTCACTGCTTGACCTTCGCTAAGAGTGCGAAAACCAGAACCAGTGATTGCGCTGAAATGTACAAACACGTCAGGACCATTTTCTTGTTCAATGAAACCAAAGCCTTTAGCTTCGTTGAAAAACTTTACTTTACCAGTAACCGACATACTAAATTTTCCTGTAAGTCAATAATTAAAATTCAGCCATATTATTATGGCAATATCCTCCTTGAATCAATGCTCAAAAATATGGAGGTACAGTACAGGAAGAAGTAATAACCAAACCGGTAACCTTAAACGCAGCACAACATCCGTAAATTCATTAGGCAAAAACTCAAAGCAAGTTAAGATTAGCACATTAAATTTTATTTCGCTCTATTAATTAGAAAATATTTATCAATAATGCGTTGTTTCTGATTTTTTTTCTTAAATGGTTAATTTAAAAGCAAATAAATATAAATTTTATCCAGTAATTATCACCTTTCTGGCAATACTATTAAACGCTTTAATATTTCCCGTAGTAACCCAACCATAAATCTAAAGCACTTTTTAAATTACTGACTTATTCTACCTAAGCTTTATACCCCGCTAAAAAAATGAAAAAGCCGCTTAGCTTAGCTAAACGGCTTTAAAATTTTAGGTCCTTTAGGCAACCAAGCTACTTAACTTGCCAGTCAATTGTATCTTCTGCCTTTATAGGTACTACTTGTGAGTCGCCAAGCGTATAACTTGCAGGCACTTGCCACGGGCTTCTTTCTAAAGTAATGGTGTCTTTATTGCGTGCAAGGCCATAAAAGTCTGGGCCAAAAAAGCTTGCAAAGCCTTCTAGCTTGTCTAGTTTACCGGCACCTTCAAATGCCTCTGCGTATAACTCAATTGCAGCATGTGCGGTATAAGCTCCTGCACAACCACACGCAGCTTCTTTTTTATCTTTATAATGAGGCGCAGAGTCTGTACCTAAAAAGAATTTTTTATTACCACTTACTGCAGCAGCCATTAAAGCCTGTTGGTGAATATTACGTTTTAAAATAGGTAAGCAGTAATAATGAGGGCGAATGCCCCCTGCTAGCATATGGTTGCGGTTATAAAGTAAATGATGAGCAGTGATTGTTGCTGCAACATTATCCGGCGCATTAATTACAAACTCTACCGCATCTTTGGTTGTAATATGCTCAAGTACTATTTTTAGCTCAGGAAAGTCAGCTACTACGTCACCTAAAATCGTTTCGATAAATATTTTTTCACGGTCAAAAATATCTATAGACGAATCTGTCACCTCACCGTGTATTAACAGCAGCATGCCTACATCTTGCATTGCAGCTAAAACAGGGGAAATATTTTTAATTGAGGTAACACCTGAATCTGAGTTTGTTGTAGCACCTGCCGGATATAGTTTTGCTGCAACTATTTTGCCGGTAGCTTTCGCTTTTTTTATTTCATCTGGGGTTGTTTTATCTGTAAGGTATAGCACCATTAAAGGCTCAAAATTGCCTTGTGGACCTGCAGCCATTATACGTTCCCTGTAAGCTAATGCCGTATCTGTGCAGGTTGCTGGCGGCATTAAGTTAGGCATAATAATTGCGCGGCCCATATAACGGCTAATATCACGAACCGTGTCTTTTAATTGATCGCCATCACGTAAGTGTACATGCCAATCATCTGGTCTGGTAATAGTGAGTGTTGCTGCAGAGTCTGTATTTTTAACGGTCATGAGTTGGTCCCTAAGCTAAATTTATCCGATCATAGGCATAGGACGTTTTCGAGTAAAGATCTTATTATAAATAATCAACCTGCGTAGCGCTGCAATTAAACTTTACAGTTAGCATAAAGCAATTATCATTTTGTTTTGTAGGAAAGTTAATACCATGTTAAATTAGTGCCCGTATTTATACTTAACTAAGAACCACATTATTTGCTATGCCTAACAAAGTAGATACCACTACAGCGCTCGAAGTTAAAACCGATCAGCTGAGTATAATTAATCAGTTCTCCTCAAGCTTACTGCAATTAGATACGCTTGATGAGCTATTTGAATATGTAACTACCCAAGTAATTAATAGGCTTGGCTTTGTTGATTGTGTTATTTATCTTGCTGATACTGCCAATTTAACGCTTATTCAAGCCGCTTCTATGGGCGTTGCCAGTGAGCGCAAAGAATATCAAGCACAGCGAAAAGTGATCCGCTTTGATGAAGGTATCACAGGCCATGTAGCAACCACAGCTAAAGCAATCATGATTGGCGATGTAACCAAAGATAGCCGCTATATTGCTGATGAGCGCCCTGCTCAATCTGAAATATGTGTCCCGCTTATATACAAGGATCATGTTTTAGGGGTTATAGATTGTGAGCACCCAATTAAAAATTACTTTACTAACTCGCACCTCGAAATACTCACCACGGTTGCTCATTTATTAAGTGCCAAAATAAACCAAGTTAATACGGTAAACAGCTTACAAACAACGGTTTTACAATTAAATAATGCCCAAAAGTTAGAAAATAGCCTGCTGCAAATTGCAAACTTAACTTATAAAGCTAAAAATTTAGACGTTTTTTTTGAATCACTGCATTTAATTATTGATAGTTTACTGCCTGCTGATAACTTTTTTATAGCGCTATACGATAAACAAATTGACGTGTTAGATATTGTTTATATTGTTGAAGAAGGTATTAAAACCAACAGCCATCAAAAAATTTCAAAAGAGCAATTAAAAGACACTGCCTCGTATTACTTACTAGTTACAGAGCAATCTTTACTGCTCACTAATAGTGAGTTTTTACACCATGTAGAACAACAACATTTTAAAATGGTGGGTAGGCGAGCAGAATCTTGGTTGGGTGTCCCATTTAGGGTAAACGATCGCCATAGCGGCGTTATAGTAGTGCAAAGTTACGATAAAGCGTTACATTACAGCCAACACGATAATGCGCTGCTAACCTATGTTAGCCGGCAAATAAGTATGGCGATTGACCGCCAATTAGCTCGCCAAGAATTAGAGCACCGCGCCCTGCACGATGATCTTACTGGCCTAGCTAATCGCTCATTACTTATTGAGCGAATTAAGCATGCTATTTTACGCCTTGCAAGAGTAAAAAAAGGCACTAGTCACGCGTTACTCTATTTAGATTTTGATCGATTTAAAAGTATTAATGACTCACTTGGTCATGAAGTTGGTGATCACTTTTTAATAAAAATATGCCAATTAATTAAAGGCACAGTGCGCAATACCGACACATTTTCACGCTTAGGCGGGGATGAGTTTGCTATTTTTATGGAAAACATCACTCACCGCAATCAGGTAACAGATGCACTCAAACGCATACAACTTGCTCTTTCAAAGCCAATTAATATTGACGGACACCTATTACAAGCATCTACAAGTATTGGCGTAGCATTTAGTGATAACGAAAACGACAAAGCCTATATTTTATTGCAACAAGCTGATGCAGCTATGTACGAAGCTAAATCGACAGGACGCGGACAAGTTAAACTATTTAATAATATTATGCGCAAAAAGCTTAAAACTCATGCCGATATTGAAAACGATTTACAACACGGTATAGAGCACAATGAGTTTGAGCTGTATTTTCAGCCTATATTTACCATTACGACATGTGAAGTGATTGGTTTTGAAGCACTTGTTCGTTGGCATCATCCCAGCAAAGGGTTTGTACCGCCAAATGACTTTATCCCAATTGCTGAAAAAACCGGGCAAATAATTAATTTAGACTTACATTTATTAGATTTAGCCGCACAACAAATTAGCACCTGGCATCAACAAGGACACAGATTTTTAAAAGTCACTGTTAATGTCTCGTCTCGTCACTTTGCTAGTTTAGATTTTGTGGCACAAATTCACGCTATTTATAATAAATATCAGCTCCCACTGGGGTCTTTGTGTTTAGAAATTACAGAGTCGGGATTAATCGAAAATTTAGACTTAGCTACGCAAATAATTGAAGGCTTATCGCCATTAAAAGTAAAGCTTTGCCTTGATGACTTTGGCACAGGTTACTCAGCGCTTGGTTACTTACATCAGCTACCTATTCATATTTTAAAAATAGATAAGAGCTTTATTGATCACTTACATGACTCTGCCAACCCACTCGTTGATGCTATTTTGTCGCTAGCAATATCACTTAATCTTGCAGTGGTTGCTGAGGGGATTGAAACTGCTGAACAGCTCGCTATTTTACAAACTACGCAGTGCAATTACGGGCAAGGCTATTTAAAATCAAAACCGGTAACAGCCCAAGAAGCTATTTTACTAATCGACGCCCCACTATAATAAAAAAGCCAGCTAATTATTGCTGGCTTAATTTTGCGATTATATTTATATAAGTAATATACGTAAGCTACATTTTTATGGTGTAGCTCTAACCTTTAACTCTTCACGCAGCTCCTTGCTTGCTTTAACCATGTTGGTAAGTGCTTGGCGGGTTTATTCCCATGCTCTGGTTTTTAAACCACAACCTGGATTTACCCGCAAACGCGCAACTGGTGCTTTAGCTGCTTTGTGAAGAAGTGCTTTTATCTATGCAATATCAGGCAGATTAGCTGTATTAGTACTCTATACACTTAGCCAATGTCATTCGAGTAATCAACTTTTCAAACCTTTGTAATAAATCCATGTTCGCCCAAAATATTTTTAGTAATTACACCAAAACCCAACCTAGCTGTTTAGATAGTTAAAATCACCTTGTGTTGTGGTATTACACAATTGATAAACCTCAAATCACAACATGAGCTAAACTCATGCAAAATTCATAAAACCTACTTCAAAATGACTTTCATGATTAAAAAACTTAATGTTAAGCATAGAAACTGCTAATAAAACACAATTAACAGCCTTCTAGACGTTGAAACGTTTTTTGTAAAAGCGTAATATGTGCTTACTCTGAGTTAAACTCACCTTTTTCATGAGAATTTTTAAAGATGATTGGTCTTAAACACTTAAAAACCATTGCTACCTTAAAAGAAACGGGATCTTTGGTTAATACCGCACGTGAGTTATTTTTAACGCAATCGGCTTTATCACATCAAATCAAAGATTTAGAAAACAAATTAGACTGCCAATTGTTCGAGAGAAAAACCCAACCAGTACGATTTACCCCCCAAGGTATGCTATTACTTGAATTAGCCCACGAAATATTACCAAAAGTAGAAGCAACCAAGTGCCGCTTAAAAGAAAGTTTAAACCAGCCCATTTCACAAATGCGCTTAAGTGTTGAATGCCATGCGTGCTTTCATTGGTTACTGCCAACAATTAAAGAATTTAATAATTTTTGGCCAGATATAAAAATTGATTACGAACGCGGTTTTAGCTACGACGCCATCCCTGATTTATTAAGTGATGAACTAGACCTAGTGCTCACCTCAGATATACGCGAACCCGACCAGCTAGAATACGCCCATTTATTCGACTTTAAATTAAAGCTCATTGTTGCCCCCGACCATGATCTTGCTAAAAAAGCCTATGTAACGGCACTTGATTTAAAAAACGAAACTATTATTTCCTACCCTATTCCGCGTGAACGCCAAGATATTTTTAAACACTTTATTCAAAATGCCCGTTTTGATGGCACACTTAAAACAGTTGACCAGGGGTTACTTATTTTTCAACTCGTTAGTGCGGGTATGGGCGTGGCTGCATTACCCGACTGGCTGGTTACACCTTACGAAAGCCAAGGATTAATTAAGTCAATTCCGCTAGGAGCATTAGGATTAACTCGCCCTATGTATTTAGCGATGAAAAAAGAAATGAAAGACAACCCTGTTTATCGTCACTTTTTAAATACCTGTAAGTTAAATAACGGTCGATAAACACCTTACACATGAGTAATATAAAGCTAACTTAGCTTTTTATATTACTCATTATGTTTGCCATTAAAAAATTACTGGGTGGTTTATTAATGCCACTGCCTTTATTGGGTCTATTTGCACTTATTATGCTGCTTTTGGCATTTAGAGGTAAAAGGCCTGCTTTGCTTTTATCTTTTATAAGCTTAGCGACGCTGCTTTTACTCAGCACACCGCTGGTTGCTAACCTAATTATAAAAAATAACGAGCCAGCCGCACTGGCATTTAACTCATTAAAACAGCCAAAAATTGATAAAATAGTCGTACTCGGTTGCGACATTAACCCCAACACGGCTTTAAGTGCTAATAACCAACTTGGCAACTGCGCACTTACTCGTTTAGTCGAAGGCATAAAGCTAGCCAAACTCTACCCAAATGCACAACTTATTGTATCGGGCGGCGGATACCAAAAAGTTACTAATAGTAGCTTAATGTACAAAACAGCAATAAGTTTAGGTATTAATAAAAATCGCTTAGTGCAAAACCCAGCTGCTATGGATACCGCAGCCGAAGCAAAGTTATTAGCCCCCATATTAGTTGACTATAAAGTGGCATTGGTTACTTCTGTTTTACATATGCCGCGTGCAAAAGACTTATTTACCGCCCAAGGCGTTGAGGTAATAACAGCGGCAACTGACTATCATAACTTTGCTGTATTGCCTTGGCACAAACAACTCGTACCAAATGCCCAAGCTTTGCATGTAGTAACACAATACAGCCATGAAGTAGTGGGTAAAGCGTGGATCAGCATGCGCCGCTGGATAGACCCAGAAGTACTTTAACGTAAGTGCAGCGCAGTTATTACATAAAGTGTATCAAACCGGATTACTTAAATAGGTGTCCGGTTTTGTTAATTTATAACACTTTTGCCAATAACGTGTGTCGTACATTTTGCCAATGCGCCACATAACATCCCACAAAGTTACACGTGTTAGTGCACTTACCAAAGACAGCTTTGATTACTTTGTTAAGCAACAAGCAGTGACTTTCCATCGCGCTTAGAGTCAAATTAAAAATGCCAAAGCAGGTAAATAGGGCTCTCAATCTAGGCCCTTTTACTGCACAAACAAGTTATAACCGTCATTTTCGGCACCTATAAGTTTTTCTAAAACGCCTTACTTAAAGTCTTTTTCGCAAAAAATGCGATGATAATACCCGGAATAGATAAAACAACGGCGAAGTATACCAAACTCATCGGGGAGTAATTCCCCAGTAGCAGCCCAGCAACAGAAGATGCGATAATAACGGATAAATTAAATACCGATGACTGAACTGAAGTAGCAACATCTTTGGCATTTTTTACCTGCCTGCTAACAGCTGCTTGCATTAAAGTGACTAATGGACCAAACGAAAGACCCCATATAAAAAAAGCAAAATGCCCTACGCCCTTAACTTTGCCAAATATGAGTAACGTGAGCATAGCAATAATAAGTAATGCAAACATGGTGATTGTTAATAGCCGCAGGTATTTATCGATAAGTTTTATAGCTAAAAAAACAGAAATCATCGAACCTACACCAAAAAAAGTAAAGCACTTTCAATCCCACCCGCTAAACCAATTTCCTCAACCAGGCTTGTAATGTACACATAAGCACCATAATGTGCGGTTACACCAAGCAAGGTAAGCACAAGAATAACTAGTACAGCTGGATTTGTTAATACCGCAAAAGGTGAGGAGCTTTTGGTCAACTTTTCACCGGGCGCTGAAGGCAAAGCAAAAAAGCTAATAACTGC
This sequence comes from Pseudoalteromonas sp. 20-MNA-CIBAN-0454, assembly GCF_040308685.1. Classification (NCBI taxonomy): domain Bacteria; kingdom Pseudomonadati; phylum Pseudomonadota; class Gammaproteobacteria; order Alteromonadales; family Pseudoalteromonadaceae; genus Pseudoalteromonas; species Pseudoalteromonas sp. 20-MNA-CIBAN-0454. The sequence continues at coordinate 155,303 of NZ_JBEOOB010000001.1, forward strand.
AATAGCAATAATAACCAGCCCAAAGCCAGTAAACTCACTTCGCCAACCATATTCATTGCCAATAGTGGTCATTATGGGCATACCAATACTAATTCCCAGCGTGGTGCCTGCCATAATAACCGCAATAGCCTTACCATGATGTTCCTCATCTACCAGTCGCATACCGTAGGCTGCAATCATTGGCCACATCACACCTGCACAAATGCCTCCGATAATCCTAAGAAAAATAATAACGTTATAATTATCAATCAGCCCAACCACAATGTTTGAAACAGCAAAGCCACTCAATAAAAGCAGTAGCAAGTGCTTACGATTAAATTGCATGGTCATTGAAATGAGCGGAATTGCAAATATCGCTGACGCAATGGCGTAGTAACCCACTAAATTACCTGTTTGCATTTCACTAATATTAAGATCGGCCATCATTAAAGGCAGGATACCTGAGGGCATCAACTCCGACAGTATTCCTACAAAGGTCACTGACGACATTAAGATCATAATCAGCCAAGGGAAAAAGCTCGCGTTTTTTTGAGAAATATTTTCAGTGCTCATAGTTTTTATCGGTTCTTACATTTTTTAAATTTATTGGCTTGGATGTGGCCAGATTAAGTGTGTGGTGAAAATAGCTGTTGAGTTGCAGTAAAGCCAATTGTTACTCTATAAACACTACAGTCGCTTACTCTTCAACTCGTGGTTGTTAATTAAACAACCCCATTTGCTTTCATTATCTCATAGTCTCGCCAGAAATCGTTGGTCTGTAAAATAGCAAAACACACCCAGACTTGGTAACTAACAGCTTGTGCCTGCTCGTTTGCTATCCATGAGCCAAAAGTAAATTCGTGTCATTAGCATTTAAAAAACAAACCTAAACTCAGCATTTCCTGCCGCCTAAATTAGTATTTCCGAGGAGTATAAGTTGAAGTTTCTTAGTATAAAACTCGATAGCACCGTCTTAGTTTTCAATGATTAGAGCTACATTTTTAATGTGCGGTTGAACTGATTTAGACCTGATAATTTACGAATATATGCAGTTTTTTTAACTACGCTGTAATTACAAACCCACCACCTCAGATACTGTGTTATACGCTACGTGGAGCAAACATAATGATAGCCATACCCACAAGTGCTACACCTGAACCCACCAGATCCCATGTAGTTGGACGAATACCATCAACAATCCACAACCACAAAATAGCCATGAAAATATACACGCCACCATAAGCGGCATACACCCTACCCGCAGCGGCTGGGTGTAACGACAATAACCAAGCAAATATAGCTAGGCTAAGGGCTGCAGGAACCAGTAACCAAACCGATTTCCCCTCGCGCAACCAAAGGTATGGTAAGTAACAGCCTATTATTTCTGCCAAAGCAGTAATTAAAAAAAGACCAAATATTTTTATTTCGCTCAAAAGTGACTCCTCTCATTACTTATATTCGAGGCTCTGAAGCTTCTAGTTATAAAAAAGCCTTCAAACACTAAGCCCTAAAACGCGATAGCTGCTTAAATATAAAATAGTTTTTAATATTAATAGCTTAATTTTAAACTGTTACTTTGCATGTAGTAAAAACTCCACAGCCGCAACGTTCACTAACACATGTATTAATATGGTTTTTGCGTTATTTACCAAAACCATGGCAGCTAATGATGAGCCTCATCTCTTTATAAATAATTTCTCAATGCATTAGCCATTAGCTAATTAATCACCTAGCTGCTACCTAACTTTATATAGCAGCTAGGTAGCTAATGATGATTCTATATGTATTACATTTTCAACTATTTATACTGGGTTATCTATGTCAATAAATGTGACGTCAAAACCATGCTCTTGAGCGAGCAGCTCGCCTAATGCTTTAATGCCGTAGCGTTCTGTGGCGTGGTGCCCTGCGGCAAAAAAGTCAATATTCTGCTCGCGCGAGCTATGAATAGTTTGCTCCGACGCTTCGCCAGTTAAGTAGGCGTCAAGGCCTTGCTCTGCAGCTAGGTCAATGTAACCTTGCCCGCCACCGGTGCATAACCCAATTGTCTCTATTTTATCGGTTCGTACTAAACTGCTCAGTGGTGATCTGTTTAACACTTGAGCTATTTTATTGGCAAACTCTTCACCCGTTAACGGTGTTTTTAAACGCCCTTTCATTGCTACGCTGTTTGCAACAGGCTCTAAACCCGCTTCAATTTCAATATCTAGCAACAGTGCTAATTGTGCGTTATTACCAAGTACCGGATGTATATCGAGCGGTAAATGATAAGCAAATAAGTTAATGTCATTTGCTAATAACGCACCAATGCGGCGTTTTTTCATACCTGTAATTGGTTGCGATTCGCCTTTCCAAAAATAACCATGGTGCACTAATATTGCATCAGCATTTTTTTCTATTGCAGCATCAATCAGTGCTTGGCTTGCAGTAACACCAGTAATTATGGTTTTAATTTCATTTTTGCCTTCAACTTGTAGGCCATTTGGGCAGAAATCATTAATTGTGTGGGGTTTTAAAATGTCATTTAACAGCTGGTTAAATTCTCGACGTTGCATACAAGTTACCTTACTTAACACTGAATTTTGTGCAAATTTTGGCTGTTTATGGGCTAAAATGGAAGGAAAATCGCAAAAAATTGAAAAACACTTTTAAAATAGGTATAAATAGGACTTCTTTATCTGTGTTAACAACGTATAGGGTCTCTAATGAGCAAACTAGACAAAACAGCAGTGTTATCTGCCTTTGAATCAGCGTATGAAGCTGCCAACGGTAAAAAACCTGAAATCACTACAAAACCAGGCTGGTACAGCATCGATGGCGGCAAAAACTTACGCCTAGCTGATGTAGCAGAGTTAACTAAAAAGTTAACTTCTGGCAAAACTGCTAAAACGAAAAAAACTAAAGTGGCTGCACCTGCTAAAGCACAGAAAAAAGCACCATTTACTGTTGTTACCGAAAATGAAGACGGTTACACAGCTGAAGAGTTTTGGATTGTAGAATTAGCGCGTAAAGAGCACGACTGTCGTTTACCGCGCGGTGTTGTTTAACAACCTAATTTGATTTTAAAATAAACCGCGTTAAGCGGTTTTTTTATGCCTATAAAAAAGCGGCTAACTTAAAACTAAGTTAGCCGCTTTTAAATGTGTTATGGGTTATTTAAACTCTAACTTTAAATGCTATTTGTTGTTTTCAAAATAAAGTGGTTTACGCTGCTTTTTACCCACTTCAACCATAGTTGCGGCATTAAATAAGCGGCCGTTGATCATGGTGTAGTCAATTTTGTCTGAGTCGCGGATATTACTTAGCGGGTCGCCATCAATTACCATTAAATCAGCAAGTTTACCTACTTCAAGCGATCCGACGTTTTTATCTAGCCCTAAGTACTTAGCAGGATCAAGTGTTGAGGCCCTAATTGCTTCAAGTGGGGTCATACCACCTTGGGCAAACATCCACATTTCCCAGTGCGCACCTAAACCTTCACGTTGGCCATGCGCACCTAAGTTAACTAGCACACCTAAGTCTTGCAGCTCAGCAGCTACGCGGGCATTGTTAAAGTGGTTATAGTGATGCTCAGGTGCTTTAACGCGGCGCATTGAGCGTGGTAGTAATTGGTTTTTAGGTACAAATTTACTTAACCGTGGGTGATTCCACACATCCGTTTTATCGTACCAGTAATTTTCGCCCCAAATACCGCCATAGGCTACAACAAGCGTTGGTGTATAACCTACATCACTTTGTGACCACAGCTGTTTTATATCGTCGTAAATATGCTCTATCGGAATTGAATGCTCAATGCCTGTATGCCCATCTACTATCATACTTAAGTTATGCTGTAGTAATGAACCACCTTCAGGCACTACCATCATTTGCAGTTCACGCCCTGCTCCTATTACTTGCTGGCGCTGCTCGCGACGCGGTTGGTTGTACGATTTAACACTAAACGCGCCAACCTTTTTTAAACGCTCTAAATGAAATTTAGCATCATCTAACGAGTCAATATGCGAGGTATACCCTGGCATATTGGCGCCATATAAAATCGAACCGGTAGAGAATATACGCGGGCCAACTATCATGCCTGCTTTTTGCATTTCGCTGGCGGTGAATATTTCAGAGGTGTCGTTTGATGGATCGTGAATTGTGGTTACACCTAATGCAAGCCCTGCAAAGTTTTTCCAGTTTTGTTGTGGAATAATTTCATCACTTGCTTGCGAGCCATGCGCATGAGCATCGACTATCCCAGGCATAATCGTTTTGCCTGTTACATCAACTACTTTAGCGCCTTTAGGAATACTTATATCAGCGGCTGTGCCAATGGCTTTGATATGCTTGCCATCGGTGATTATCACGCCATTCTCAATCACTTTTTCGCCATCCATAGTAATAATTTTAGCGCCAGTTAGGGCTATCATGCCCTTTGGCTCAGCCATTTTTTTACTAAAGCTAATGTTATCGCCACTTTTTACTTTAAAGTCTTTATCGTCAGCTTTGTTAATAGCAAACATACCCTCAAGGCTGGCATGATAAAGCTCAGGACCTAAGGTCCAATACAACTTATTGCTGTTAGCGCTCCAGCTAATATTTTCTCCCGCACGAACAGATAACTGCTCAATAGGAAATTGGTTGTCTGTGGGGCTAATATTAAGCGTTTTACCGCTTTCTACAAACGGTGTTACAAATACTTTAAAGCGCTCCGCAAACGCAAGGTATTGGCCATCTGGCGATACTCTAAATTCGGTGGCATGCTCAGATTCGTAAAGCTTACGCACTTTTTTAGTATCAAGCTCTACTACACTCAGCGTTGGTTTTGGCCACGGGCTCATGATGTACACTCGATCGTTAGCTGCGCCAAACTGTGGCTGATAGCCATTTTTTGAAATTAACTCACTTTTGCCGCCTTTAGTACTTACGCTGTAAACTCCTGGGTTTAGTGACCACTTAGGGTTTAAAATACTGCCACCGGTGGCTTTGCGATAAACCACTGTTTTACCGTCTGGGCTAAAGGTAGGCTCAACGTACTTACCCGGTTGCTCAGTTATGGTGTCACCACGGCCACTGCTCGCAGAAACCACACGTACTTGGCCTTGCTCGTTATCGTCCCATGTGGTGTAAACTATTTTTTTGCCATCACGCGAGTACTGCGCAAATAACTCATAATGATCGGTTTGTTTGGTTAAGCGTTTAATTTTACCTGATTCTAAATCACGTTTATAAATGTGTCCTAACGCTTCAAAAATAGCCGTTTCACCATCTGGGCTAATTTGTACGTTACGCAGCATTTTTACATCAAATTCATCTGTATCGAGGTTTTGTGTAAAACGCACTGCTTTTTGAATTTTTTTAGTGGTTTGTACTTTAAAAGCAATGGTTTCTACCGATTTATCGCTAACATCGAGTTTATGTATTGTGCCACCAGCCCAAAATACCAGTTGTTGATTATCTGGCGTCCAAGCAATCGTGGGGTAAACACCATGAATAGCCCAGGTTTCTTGCATATCGCGTTCTAACTTATCGTACAGTTTAGTGTGCTCACCGCTAGTTAAGTCGTATAAGTACAGGCTAGTTTGAAAGTCGTCACGCTTTATATAAGCAAGCTTTTTACCATCGGGTGAGGGGGTTGGTCTAATCGCGCCCCCCATGCCACTAATCACCGTTTCAATTTCGCCGGTTTCACGGTCGTAACGTTTTATTTTATAAATTCCCGCCACCGAGTCTTTTGAATAGTGAAAGGTTTTACCTGGTGTTGCATCATGTGAAAAGTACACATAACGACCATCGGGCGAAAACATTGGTTCACCCAAATCTTTTTGATCGTCAGCTCGCTTAGTAAGCTGTACTCCTTTGCCACCCGCTTTATGATAAAGCCATACTTCGCCTGCCCCTAATGAGCGACTTGCGGTAAAGTGTTTACGGGCAACTAGGTAGTCGCCATCAGGACTCCATGCAGGGCTGTTTAATAAGCGAAAGGTTTCGTCGGTTACTGCACTTTGGTTTTCGCCGTTTAAATCCATAATCCAAATATTATCGCCGCCACCTTGATCTGAGGTAAAAGCAATGTGTTTACCATTTGGGCTAAAGCGCGGTTGCATTTGCCATGCAATATCTGAGGTAAGTTGTGTGGCACTGCCACCACTTATTGGCATAGTATAAATATCGCCAAGTAAATCAAACACCAGTGTTTTACCATCAGGGCTAATATCTAGGTTCATCCATGTGCCTTGATCAACACTAATGGTGGCATCTACAAATTGCCCTTTAGGTGAATCTACTTGCCATTTTGGCTCATCGTCTTGTTGGGCTTGTGCGTTGCCTAGTGCCAATGACACAGATAAAGCTAGCACCGTTTGCAGCATTTTTTTCATGCAATTCTCACTTATTATTGTTGCTCTATGTAACTCTCTTACATGATTGCAACAAAAACGTCGACAAGTTGCCAGCGTTATAAGATGAAATGCCGTAAATTAATGCCAGACTATAGGGTCAAATTGATAATAGTCCACCAGCAAGCGATAAATTTCAGGGTCATATCGGCGCAGTTCTGCCGGCTTCTCTAAAAAGGTTTCGGTGATCACCGCAAAAAACTCAGCCTCATTAGTCGCACCATAACTATGAATAACATGCTCCATACTATAAGCAACATGACTTTTTAACTGGTTAAAGGCACGACTAAATACACGCCCCCATTCTTTATACTCGGCTGCTGTTTTAAGTAACGGCGTACCGGTTGTTTTGCCGGTTTCTTGATCTAGCTGATGCGCGAATTCATGAAACACTAAATTATGGCCATCACTGGGTAATCTATTCCCCTCTAGTACATCGTGCCAACTAAGTACTAGTGTACCGCCTGGCCACGACTCTCCAAGCCTAACTGCATTATGATAGCTAACTAAGCCAGCACTATCACGCGTTGACTGCGGTGCATAATAAGCACTTGGGTATAGGAGTATTTCTTTTACGTTTTTATACAAAGGCCAAGGCTTATTGAGCACTAGCAGGCAGGCATCTGCAGCAACTATTAACTTCATTGCGCCAGTTAGTTTTAAGCCATCGCACCCCACAAAGCGTTTTTCGCTTAAAAACCACATAATATGGCGCTCTAACTTTGCTCTATCGGCATCGGTCATTTTTTTATAAATAGGCATACAACGCAGTAAAATATCTTTTTGCTGCGAATTAAGCTCAAGAGTTTTATATTTACGTTGCCATAATCTATTTTGAATAGCTGGCCAACGCCAAAAAATAACCACAAAAATAATTAAGATAACAATTAACAATCCATTTATCATGCTGATGCCTTCGCTCAATGTATACTCTCTATATGTGTGCGACTGAGGCACTTTTCAATTACATGATTTCGGTACGATTACGGCCACCGTTTTTTGCTTTGTATAATGCCTGATCGGCTCCCGATAACAGTCGGTCGTAATCGTCTATATTATTGGAGTCAGAAACACCAAAACTTACGGTTACTTGATGCAACCCTTCTGCAATTACTGAAAAATCGTTACTTGCAATATCCTCCCGTAATAGTTCACACATGAGCTTTGCTTCTGCTGCTGTTTTGTTAGGAAATACTAAGGTAAATTCCTCCCCGCCCCAGCGAGCTACTTGTTGCTCTCCTTCACAGCGCGATTTAAGCATTTTGGCTATTTCACAAATAACTTTATCACCAACAATGTGTGACCAGCCATCGTTCACTCGCTTAAAGTGATCTATATCCATGATAGCAATAGCTAATATTTTATTTTCCTGCTTATAAGTGGCAAAATTTGCTGCTAACCAACTATCGAAAGCGCGCCGGTTAGGCATGTCAGTAAGTTGATCGTGAGTGGCTTGATAAGCAAAAGCATTGGCCTGTTCTTGAAGGTCCTGTGTTTGCTTTTCTACTCGTTTAGTTAGCTCTGCCTCTACTTTTTTATAATGATATAAGCGGTATTTATAAATAGCATATATAGTGACCAAAAAAGTAAAAAACAGTGTTAATTTAAAGCTCAGTTTTTGCCAATAATGCGCCTGAATTATAAAGCTAATTTTTTGCTCATTTTGCTGCCATTGAGTATTTGGATACCCGGCGCGCACCTTAAACGTATACTTACCTGCAGGTAAGTTGGTGTATTCTGCACCTGTCATGTGCTGGCGGTTTACCCACTCTTTATTAAAACCTTCTAACTGTGTTTGAAAACTTAAACGCTGCGGCATAATAAAACTCAAACCCGCATACTGAAAAGATAATCTTGAAACATTAGGCGGCAATAATACTGTTTCACCATCTAATGGGAGCGCTGTTGCTCTGCCGTTAACGCTAAAGCTCTCAATCATAGTAGGCAAATCTACTTTGCTTGATGCTTGCAATAACTCAGGTTTTAGCGCGCTTACTCCTTTTGCAGTAGCAAACCAAATGGTGCCATTTTTATGCACTGTTGCTGATGGGGTCGAGCCGCCATTAACTTGTGCACTGAGCATGCCATCGCCCTCGTCATAAAGTTGAAATACGAGTGGAATATTTATATTTTTTTGTTTTTCATCAAGAACATGATTAACGTGCTGGCGATCAACCTGAATAACCCCGCGGTTACTCGATAACCAAAATGAATCTTTATGAGCCACAATTTGAAATAACTTATCGACTGGCAGCCCTTGCTCCCGCCCTAAAATAGCCATTTTGCCCGCACTGTGCTCATAGCGCATTAATCCACGATCTGTCGTCATCCATGTGTAGTCGTCATCGAAATAAAAACCAAATCCATACTCGGCAGCAAATTGCGCTGGAAAGCTTATAGCACTAAATTGCTCAGTTAGTATATTAAACACCACAACCCCATTGCCGGTGCCAATCCAAACATTGCCTTTGTTATCTTCACTGAGTGCTAAAATAAAACCGCTAGGCAGCTCTTTTTCATTGGTAAATTGCACTAATGAGCCATCTTTTTCAACTCGCGTTAACCCCATAGCAGAGCCGATCCATAATCGCTGTTTAGAGTCGAGTAATAGCCCTCTTACTTCGTTACTCCCAAGGCCATTACTACGATTTAAATAAGGCGTTATTTTATTATTACTGACCTTTAATACACCCGATGTATAAGTGCCTATCCATACATCGCCATCCTCGCCCTCCAGTAAACTCAATACCGAATAGGGAGAACCTTCTTTAGCACCTTCTATTTGAGTTACATTATTATTTTTAATTTTGTTAAGGCCGGCACTACTCCCTACCCATAAGCTACCATCGGAGTGCGATAATACCGTTCGCACGTAATCCCCAGCTAAACCCCGCTTAGTAGTCCAGGCGGTAAATGGCGCCTCCCTTAATCTAAACAGCCCGGCATTAGTGCCCACCCAAATACTGTTTTCTCTATCTTGTAATAAAGACAATATTCTATTAGCAGGGAGTCCGCCTTTCGCATCTAATTGCTCAAGCCCAGCCACACTGAGTCGAAAAATACCTTTATTAATAGTGCCAAACCATAAATCACCGTGGTTATCTTCTAATAAACTAGAAATAGACTCGACACTGAGCTGTGGATGGATGGCAGTAAATACTGCGTCTTTGAGAATATAAGCGCCGCGCTCACTGCCAATAATTAATTTCCCTTGGCGAGTAAGTAGTAGAGTATAAACTGCTGCATTGGGTAGCCCGTCATCGGCTGTTATTAAGCTTGCTTGCTGATCAACAATTTTATATAAACCATCGCTAGTAGCAGCCCAAATAACGCCATTGGCATCTTCAAGCACACGATAAGCGCTAACATTATGAACAATGGCCTGATCGTGTTTACTATTAGCCCCGCGGTAAAATACGCCATCGTTTTCTAATGCCAGCCAAAACCCGTCATCGTTACTTTTAATTATGTGATTAACCATAGCTGAGGCACTCGGCTGAGTATTCCACTGTCTATATTGATATAAGCTGATACCACCTCTTGCACCGGCTATTAATAAGCCGCCGTCATCGGTAGGAGTAAGTGCACGAAGCCCTGAGTCGGGAATATTATTTATTTCAGCGCGAGTAAATAGTTTAAATTCTTGGCCATTAAAGCGCGCTAAACCCTCCCATGTTGCTATCCATAAATAACCGTCTTGAGTTTGCGCTAAGCTATTAATACTATTGTGAGGCAGGCCTGAGCGGGTATTCCATGTTTCAAAAAAATAATCACTTAAAGGTAAACGAGTTTGTGACTGCACCTGACACGTGAACATGACGAAAAATACACATAAAATCCCTAAATGCTTCATCACTGCGACCTTTATAATTATTATTGATTAATTAGTATTACCCACCAAATTTAACGCAATCCTAAGTGATTAAAAACCAACCAAAACCAGCTAAACTAAGAAAATACTACCACAGCCTGCAGTAGCATTTCATTAACTAATCTTTACAAAAGTTATCAAATGTATCTTGTAAAATGTTTATAAACTTTGCCACGTGTAAACCATCCATTAAAGAGTGATGTACATCAATGGCTAAGGGCATAGTTTGCTGCTGTTTATTAAGCTGACCAAATACAAATTTAGGGATCCCTAAACATTTCCCTTCACTAAACGCATGCGAAAAAGCACTAAAATTTAGCCAAGGTAACACCGAAATATGAATTAAGTCGGCCTGCCCTTCGGTTTGTGCAAAGGCGTCAGAAAATAAAGGCTGCGATTTAGCATTAAAACTAACTGCGCTGGCATGCACGGCAAACTCAGTAAAGTTGGCCTTATCACTAAAGTAACTAAACCTGAACGAGTCATCTGCTGCCAGCTCAACCACACTAGCGCGGGTGTTACTTAGTAACCATGGCTTATCATTAATAATACGCAGCATAATTGGCGGGTACGCATGGCACGCTTTAAGTGTGGCATAAGTATAGGCCTGAAAAAAAGACAGCTGATGCGCTTTACAGTAATTATATAAGGCCTTCGCGTTTAGCTGTACACACACATTAAAGTAAGGTTGAGAAAAGTGTTTAAACAACTCAAAATGTTGTTTACGGGGCCAGCTATCAAAATCAATAGGCTGCATAGAAACAGGCGAAGAAGACATAGATAAATAAACACATAAAATAAAAAATTAAGTTTAACGTATAAACAAAAAAAAGGCGTGCAATTGCACGCCCTAATATTTACGGTTAACTTATTTAGCCGATTAAAGACCGTTTTTAAGGATCTCTTGTGCAAGCTCATCAGCAATTAAATGCGTAGATTTTTGCTCTTTTTCACTACGCGCAAAAATTTCAGTTAGGGTATCAAAAATACCTTCAACATGTTTATTTGACGCAGCAGCACTGTACCCTTCTGGTAGCGTTTCATAATAAACATTAATAATACCACCGGCGTTAATTACGTAATCTGGTGCATATAAAATACCTTTCTCACGAATAATTTCACCATGGCGCGATTGTGCCAACTGGTTATTGGCACAGCCTGCAATTATAGTAGCTTTAAGGCGCGGTATAGTTGCATCGTTTATAGTTGCACCTAGTGCACAAGGTGCGTACACGTCTACGTCTAAATCGTAAATTTCGTCAATGCCAACGGCTGTAGCACCAAATTCATTAACAACACGGTCAATTGCTGCTTGGTTAATATCAGTAACATATAGCTCAGCGCCTGCCTCTGACAAATGCTTACATAAAGTATAAGCAACAGTCCCTAACCCTTGTACTGCTACTTTAATACCAGCAAAGTTTTGATGACCACGCTGATGGTTTAATGCCGCTTTTATACCTAAAAACGTACCGTATGCTGTAAATGGTGATGGGTTACCACTTTTGCCTTCAAGGCCAAGTACATAACTGGTTTCTTTGTTCATCATTGCAACATCGTCGCAGTTGATATTTACATCTTCAGCTGAATAGTAGCTGCCGTTTAATCGCTCTAATTGACGACCAAAAGCACGGAATAATTGCTCAGATTTAATTTCTTTAGCATTACCAATAATCACAGATTTACCGCCACCAAATGGCAAGCGCGCAACTGCATTTTTATAGGTCATGCCTTTGGATAAACGCAGCACGTCGTAAACTGCATCTTCATCATTTGCATAATCCCACATTCTACATCCGCCCACTGCCGGACCTAGGTTAGTATTATGTACCGCAATGATTGCTTTTAAACCCGACTCTTTATCAGTACAAAAAACCACTTGTTCATGGTTATCAAATTCAACTTGATTAAACACAACCACTTTTAATACTCCGAAATAGTTACCCTTAAAGGGTATGCATGCATGAAATTGCCGAGACTTTATCACTTCGGATAACGCTTCGCTATACCATGAGAGGATAAACCCAAGCGCAAAACGGTATTGAATTAAATAACCAAATAAGAGCAATAAAGCACATAAAAAATACTAAAAAGTAGCGTATTTAAGTTTTAAATGCTAAAAACAACAAATACCACAAAGTTTACGCTTACGTGAACGTAACGCACTAAGTAACTGTAAAGTTTAAATTACACGCAAGCATAATATGCAAACGCTTATGCTGCACAGGTTTGCCTTAAAAGGTGTTGGTTTAGGAGAACTGGTCAGAGCTGTTTACTCTTTTGCTAAGCAAATTAAATTACGGGCAATAGAACAGGTTATTTAACCTGAACTCTGGTTAAGAGATTTACTAACGTATTGAATCATAGTTATATTTATCTTTGTTTTCTCTAGCCAGAGATTTTCAGTGAAAACAAGACGAATTCACGCGTCAATAGCTGGCCTATTGCAAGTGAATTCAACGCAGTTAGCGCTGAAAATAGCTGTTTGAGATAGGTTTATTATCCAGAGATCAGGTTATTTAGTTTAAGTTAAACAAAAAGCGAGCACTGGGCTCGCTTTGTATATTTAGTAAATTAAGTAAGTTAAGTTACTTTAGCTTACTATCTAGCTCTTCAATTTTAGCTTTCCAAATTGCAGGGCCTTGCGTATGCGCATTAGCACCTTCGCTATCAACAGCGACTGTTACCGGCATATCTTCTACTTCAAACTCGTAGATGGCTTCCATACCTAAATCTTCGAAAGCAACAACACGTGCTTTTTTAATTGCTTTAGATACTAAATACGCCGCGCCGCCAACTGCCATTAAGTACACTGACTTATGCTGCTTAATAGACTCAACCGTAGCAGGGCCACGCTCTGCTTTACCTATCATGCCTACAATACCGGTTTTTTCTAGCATCATATCGGTAAATTTATCCATACGCGTAGCCGTTGTCGGACCCGCTGGGCCAACTGCTTCGTCACGTACAGCATCTACTGGGCCTACGTAATAAATAAATTTATTATCAAAATCTACGCCTTTAGGTAAACCTTCGCCTGAGTTGATCATGTCTTGCAAACGCTTATGCGCGGCATCTCGACCCGTTAAAATAGTACCCGAAAGTAAAACAGTTTCACCCATTTTCCATTCTTGCACATCTTTTTTGGTCAAGGTATTTAAATCAACACGACGTGTGCCTTCGCCCACTTCAAAGGTTACTTGTGGCCAATCTTCTAACTTAGGTGCTTTTAGGTTTGCTGGGCCTGAACCATCAAGGGTAAAGTGTACGTGGCGAGTAGCCGCACAGTTAGGGATCATCACGACCGGTTTTGACGCTGCATGCGTTGGTGCTGTTTTAATTTTAACATCAACAACCGTTGTTAAACCGCCTAAGCCTTGTGCGCCAATACCTAATTTATTAGCACGTTCAAATATTTCTAAACGTAGCTTTTCTTCTGTGGTTTCTGCACCGCGTTCCATTAATTCATGAATATCTACCGGATCCATTAACGACTCTTTAGCCATTACTGCCGCTTTTTCAGCCGTACCACCAATACCTATACCTAGCATGCCAGGCGGACACCAGCCTGCGCCCATTGTAGGTAGCGTTTTTTCTACCCATTCTGCCACATCGTCAGATGGGTTTAACATAACCATTTTACTTTTGTTTTCAGAGCCGCCGCCTTTAGCCGCTACCATTACTTCAACCTTACCGCCCGCTACTAAATCTATATGTACAACTGAAGGGGTATTGTCTTTGGTGTTTTTACGAGTACCTGCAGGGTCTGCAACAATAGAGGCGCGCAGCGGGTTGTCTGGATTTAAGTATGCACGGCGTGTGCCTTCATCAACCATTTGTTGAACGGTTAAATCGGTTTTATCCCAGTTAACATCCATACCTACTTTAACAAAACAGGTAATAATACCTGTGTCTTGGCAAAGCGGACGCTTGCCCTCAGCCGACATACGCGAGTTAATTAGAATTTGTGCGATGGCATCTTTTGCTGCTTTACTTTGTTCTTTGTTATAGGCTTTTTCAAGCGCTTGAACAAAATCAAGGGGATGATAGAAGGAAATATACTGCAAAGCATCTTCAATGCTATCTATAAAGTCTTGCTGACGGATTGTACTCATAGTGGTTCCTTAAGTTACCGTTACGCGGTGTCGCGTAAGCTATATCAAACCGGTGACGGTGGTTTGCACTGTTTTTAATTTGGGAAGCAACTAAACGCTGCCAAAAAAATTTGACTTATGATACCCTCCTCGCCCATTTCGAGCCAGTTCTTAAAGGGGTAGTAAATGCTAAACAATAAAAATAATTGTATAAAATTAGCCATAACACAAAGCTGTATTGATGTATTTGCGCATTTTGCCCACTTGCCTTATGCCATTTTACTCGATTCGGCCAATAGTGAGCATGTAGACAGTCGTTTTGATATTATTGCCATCGAGCCCAAAAGCACACTGGAAGTACAAAACAACCTCAGTATTTTAAATAACCAACCCGATGCAAGAAGCTGCTTTGAAATAATGAACAGCGAACTGCTAAAACTTAATAACAACAAAGCGGCCAACAACCTACCCTTTAGTGGTGGCTGGCTGGGTTATTTGGGTTATGACTTAGGCCGCACACTTGAAAACCTCCCAAGTAGCGCTATAAACGATATAGACTTGCCACAAATGGCCGTTGGCTTGTACTTAGATGCACTCATATACGATAAACAACAAAACAGTTGGTTTTATATTGCCCAGCCTAAGGTTAATCGCTTAGCACTTTATCAGCAGTATTTAGCACAACCTGCCATTATGCCTAGCTTTGCACTTAAAACTGCGTGGCAATCTAATATGAGCCGCGCTGATTATGCGCAAAAATTTGCCGTAATTGAAGATTATTTAAAAACAGGCGATTGCTATCAAATAAATTTAGCACAGCGTTTTAGTGCCCAATATGAAGGCTCGCCTTGGGCTGCCTACGTTAAATTAACAGCAGCGAATAAAGCGCCGTTTTCTAGCTTTATAAACCATCCGCAAGGCGCAATTT
The DNA here is from genome assembly GCF_040308685.1 of Pseudoalteromonas sp. 20-MNA-CIBAN-0454. NCBI lineage: Bacteria > Pseudomonadati > Pseudomonadota > Gammaproteobacteria > Alteromonadales > Pseudoalteromonadaceae > Pseudoalteromonas > Pseudoalteromonas sp. 20-MNA-CIBAN-0454. The sequence continues at coordinate 170,552 of NZ_JBEOOB010000001.1, forward strand.
TGTCTATTTCTCCGGAGCGTTTTATATTAGTAAGCGATAATCAAGTGCAAACTAAGCCGATTAAAGGCACGCTACCGCGAAAAGCGGATCCGCAGCAAGACGCCCAGCAAGCACAATTATTGGCAAACTCTGCCAAAGATCGCGCCGAAAATGTAATGATTGTTGATTTATTACGAAACGATTTAGGTAAAGTAGCCAAACCAGGATCGGTTCAGGTGCCCTCGTTATTTGCTATTGAGAGCTTTCCGGCGGTGCATCATTTAGTTAGTACAGTTACTGCCACATTGGCAGAGGGTAAAACGGCGGTTGATCAACTCGCTGCAGCATTTCCTGGGGGCTCGATTACTGGCGCGCCTAAAGTGAGAGCAATGGAGATTATTGAAGAACTTGAACCGCATCGTCGCAGTATTTATTGTGGTTCAATAGGCTATTTAAGTGCTTGTGGTAACATGGATACCAGCATTACTATTCGTACTTTAGTATGCCACGCTCAACAAATACACTGCTGGGCCGGTGGTGGCATAGTAGCTGATTCTAAAGTTGCATTGGAATATCAAGAAACATACGATAAAGTAAATAAAATACTTCCATTATTATAACAGTAGGTCGCTTTGAATAGTGAACACATTATAGCGCGGTTTCAGTTAAGCCCTACGGCAGCGCCAGATCAAGGAATAGATACCCCTAAAAAGCGTGCCAGCGCAGTCATGTTGCCGCTTATTGATGTAGATGATCATGCGCATATTTTACTGTGTAAGCGCCCTATTTATTTGCACCATCATCCCGGTGAAATTTGCTTGCCCGGTGGTAAGTTTGAAGCAAGTGATATTACGCTTCGCACTACTGCCCTGCGTGAACTACATGAAGAGCTAAATATTACGCCCAGTAATGTTAAAGTATTTGGCCAATTACCTTTGTACTCAACACTCACCGGCTTTAACATTAGCCCTTTTGTTGGCATGCTTAATAAACACACTATTTGGGAGAACGATCATAATGAGGTACAAGCTAGTTTTTTATTACCACTGCGTGATTTAACTAACGAGGCTAATTGGCAGCCCCTGCCTTTTCAGCGTTTTGGTAAAACCATTATTTTATATGGTTACAATACCCCACATGGTTTACTTTGGGGTGCAACTGCAAGCATCATTAAAAACTTTACAAAACAACTCGCCTTACCAGTTTAAATGTTCTTGATTAATGGTTACATAGTCACAATTTAGCGTTACTATACACGACCGTTCAAAAAAGCAGCCTAGTGCTGAGTAAACACAGAAGAGACACATTATGATAAGTGCATTTGATATGTTTAGTATTGGTATTGGCCCTTCTTCGTCACATACCGTTGGCCCAATGCGCGCATCTCGTTTATTTGTTAATGACCTACAAGAAAAACAATTATTAGCAAACGTTACCGACATTAAAGTAGAGCTATATGGCTCGTTAGGTCAAACTGGTATTGGCCACGGCTCGGGTAAAGCTGTAATACTTGGCCTTGCTGGGTATGATCCTGAAACCATCGACGCCGATTTGGTTGATACTATTTTAGCCACAATTGAAAAAGAACAAGTTATTTATTTAAATCAAACGCATAAGGCTAAATTCCCAAAGCAAGGGGCTATTGTTTTTCACCGTCGTAAAACGCTACCTAAGCACTCTAATGCAATGGAAATTATTGCCTCTAATAATGGCGAGAAGGTTTATAGCCAAATTTATTACTCAATTGGCGGTGGCTTTATTGTTACTGACCAAGATTTTGAAAACGAAAAACAAGCAGCGCTTGATATTCGTGAAGAAAACCCTGCACCTTTTCCGTTTGGTAGCGCACAAGAATTACTGGAAATGTGTAAAGAGTCGGGTTTCAGTGTATCTACTTTAATGATGCATAACGAAAAAACACTACGCAGCGAAAACGACATTAAAGACGAGTTATTTAATATTTGGCAGGTAATGAAAGCCTGTATTGAGCGTGGTATGCGTACCGAAGGGATTTTACCAGGCGGTTTAAAAGTAAAACGTCGTGCTCCTAATTTACATTTAAAACTTAATGTTGAAGTAAGTAACGACCCCCTACGTGCTATGGATTGGGTCGACTTATTTGCTTTAGCTGTAAATGAAGAAAACGCCGCTGGCGGGCGTGTTGTAACCGCTCCTACCAATGGCGCAGCGGGTATTTTACCAGCAGTACTTATGTATTATCATACTTTTATAAAAGAAGTTGATCGCGACATAGTTACGCGTTATTTATTAACCGCCGCCGCTATCGGTATTTTATATAAAAAGAACGCCTCTATTTCGGGTGCCGAAGTAGGTTGCCAAGGTGAAGTGGGCGTGGCTTGCTCAATGGCTGCAGGCGCACTTACCGAAATTGTAGGTGGTAATGTAGTGCAAGTAGAAAATGCCGCCGAAATTGGCATGGAGCATAACTTAGGGCTTACGTGTGACCCAGTTGGTGGCTTAGTGCAAGTACCGTGTATTGAACGCAACGCCATGGGCGCGATTAAAGCAATTAATGCGTCACGCCTTGCAATTCGTGGTAGCGGCGAGCAAAAAGTATCACTCGATAAAGTGATTAAAACTATGCTCGAAACCGGTAACGATATGAAAACTAAATATAAAGAAACCGCTCGTGGTGGTTTAGCCGTTAATATAATTGAGTGTTAACACACTTAATTATAATTAAAAAAGGCGCCTGTTTAAAAACAGGCGCCTTTTTTATTAGCTACTTTTAACAGTTAACAGTTAAGTATTAGATACCGAAACAATTATTTAACTGGCAATTCTATATCAGCAAATAACTTATCAACATCTTCTTGGTTGCGTAATAAGTTAGCACGCTCTACTCGCTCTTTTGTTAAGTGTGGTGCAAAGCGTTCAATAAAGTCATACATATAAGTGCGTAAAAAACTGCCTTTTCTAAAACCAATTTTAGTGGTACTCGCTTCAAATAAATGGCTGGCATCAATACACACTAAATCAGTATCACTGACCTGGTCAATCGCCATTGACGCAACCACTCCAACACCTAATCCTAAGCGTACATACGTTTTAATAACGTCGGCATCGGTGGCGGTAAATACTATGTGCGGCTCAAGCCCATGAGCACTAAATGCTTTATCTAGTTCTGAGCGGCCAGTAAAGCCAAATACATAAGTAATAAGCGGATATTTTGCAATATCAGCCACGGTTATACTATTGGCTTTTTTAGCTAATGGGTGGTCTTTTGCCACCACAATACTACGGTTCCAATGATAACAAGGCAGCATAACAAGGTCTGAATATAAGTGTAGCGCTTCTGTTGCAATAGCAAAGTCAGCATCGCCACGTGCAGCTGCATCTGATATTTGCTGCGGTGTACCTTGGTGCATATGAAGTGACACTGCGGGGTATTTTTTCATAAACCCTTTAATAACATTCGGCAATGCGTAACGTGCTTGGGTATGAGTAGTGGCAATATTAAGCTTACCTTGATCAGGTAAAGTATGCTCATGAGCAACCGCTTTAATACCTTCCACTTTTGAGAGGATTTCGCGCGATATATTAATGACTTCTTCACCGGCACTCGTTACATGCGTTAAATGTTTACCACTGCGACCAAAAATTTGAATACCTAACTCATCTTCAAGCATGCGCACTTGCTTAGAAATACCTGGTTGTGAGGTAAATAAACTTTCAGCTGTTGCTGAGACATTTAATTTATGATTTTGAACTTCTACAATATATCTAAGTTGTTGTAATTTCATAGCTATGTATTTTCGTTATTATTCGTTTTTGAGGGGGTAAATACTTTATCTTTAAAAACTGACCACCCGACAAATGGTAGGTTTTAATTGATAATATCGTATTTAATAATTATAGGCTTAGGCTAGCACAATAAATATACTTCAGATAGCAATGATTATCATATAAAGCATTAAGATTTAAACGCTTTCTTAGCCTGCTTTTATAGTTAATTAGCGCAAAGTTTTCCTGTTCTTATATATTTAATGTAAGATTGAGCAATTAGGTTTAGAACCCGAGAACTGTAACATGATCGTCTCTATTATAATTATACTCATTGTTGCTCTTATTGTGATTGCGCTTTGGGTAAGTGCGGTGCAACAGCATAAAGAAAAACAAGAAGCTGATCGCCGTAAAGAACTAACCAAACAAAAAGCTATCATTGAGGAAACCGAGGAAGCGTTAATGAATAACGCTAATATCCCGTTTTCAGATAACACACTACGTGTTTTACAGCGTCGTAATCATGATGCGCTTAGTACCATGGTATCGCTTTCACCTGGTTCTAAAATATTAAAAAACCGTTTAAATGAAGCGAAAGAGCGTTTGAATAACCCAGTTCAAGGAAGCAATAGCGAATCGCTTTCACTGCCAAGTAACGATAAACAACTGGTATCGCTAATACAGGGCATAAAAAAATTACGTATTATTCTACGCTCTGAGCACAATAAAGGTAACCTCGATAGCCAACTATTTGTAATCGAAGACAAACGAATGGAAAAACTGCAGTTACAAATAAATATTGAAAGCCAAATTAAACGTGGTTTATCGGCGCGCTCTGCAGGTATGGTAGGTTCAGCTAGACAATATTTTGAAAAAGCCCATGCCTCACTCAGTGCGGTATCGTATAGCGATCCATATGTAACTGCTAAATATCAAGAAGTAGAAGGCTACTTAGAAGCTATTAGTGTTGAGTTAAGAGCATCGAATGCCGATGCACTTAAAAAGAAAACTGAACAAGAGCAAGATGACCTAGACATATTGTTTGCTCCGAAAAAGAAATGGTAAATTAGTACTATAATTTATAAAAAAAGCCCATACAAAATTGTATGGGCTTTTTTTATTGATAGATAAATAAGTTTTTTAAGATAAAAATGCAAACTTAACAATAAACAATGCCGTTAAAATCCACACACTAATACTTACTTGATCCTTTTTACCGCATAATACCTTAACCGCAGTGTATGAAATAAACCCAAGCGCTATACCGTGAGCAATAGAAAATGTCAGCGGGGTCATTAATAACACCACACTAACAGGAATGGCATCTGTCATGTCGTCCCAGTTTACAAACTTTAAGTTTTGTAGCATAAGTACCGAAACATATAAAATAGCACCGGCAGTGGCATACGCTGGCACCATTTGCGCTAGTGGCGCAAAAAACATCATCAATAAAAAACAAATACCCACAACAACGGCTGTTAAGCCTGTGCGTCCGCCTACAGAAACGCCAGCCACCGACTCTATGTAAGATGTAGTAGTAGATGTACCAAGCATTGCACCAGCAATAGTGGCAGTGCTATCAGCGCTAAGAGCGCGCCCTAAACGTGGCATATTGCCTTTTTCATCTGCAAGCCCTGCTTTTTGCGTGACTGCAACCAGGGTGCCTGAGGTATCAAATAAATCTACAAATAAAAATGCAAAAATAACACTCAACATTGAAAGCTCAAATGCCGCACTAAAATCAAGTTGCATAAAGGTTGGTAAAATTGACGGCGGCATAGACATAACCCCCTGATATTCAACCAAACCAAAAGCCAAAGCAATACCTGTTACCAGTAAAATACTAATTAACACACCACTTTTAAAATCGCGATATAACAATGCCGCAATCACAAAAAAACTTAAAATAGCAAGTAATGGCCCAGGTGCAGTAATATCACCTAGCTGCACTAAGGTTGCAGGGCTAGATACTATGATCCCTGCACTTTTAAGCGCAATTAGCGCCAAAAAAGCACCAATACCGGTCGCTATTGCTTGTTTTAGCACCAGTGGAATGGCATTAATAATCCACTCTCGTACTTTAAATAAACTTAAAAATAAAAATATACAACCCGACATAAACACAGCACCTAATGCCGCTTCCCAGGTATAGCCCATTCCTAAAACAACGCCATAGGTAAAAAAAGCATTTAATCCCATACCCGGCGCTAACGCTAACGGATAATTGGCCCATAGGCCCATAATAAAACAGCCTATTGCAGCTGCAATACATGTAGCTACAAACGCAGCGCCTTGATCCATTCCTGCTTGGGCAAGCATTGCTGGATTAACAAAAACAATATAAACCATAGTAATAAAAGTAGTCATACCGGCAACACATTCACGTTGTACTGAGGAATCATTTGCGCGGATTTTAAATAAGGCTTCGAGCATAACAAACTTAAGGTAGTAAAAAGTGGCGAGATTTTAGCATAAAAATAGCGAAATACCGGACATTTTACCTTGTTATGCATTAAGTTATTGAAGTAGCTGAAATAATAAATATGACACGGTAATACGTATGTACTTCAGGTTTTAAAAATAATAATTACCGTGCTTATATGCTGAGCAATCAGCTTTACTTTAACGTAAATAATAGAGCATAAAGTACTGTATAGGTGCTATTCGCCGCATAACTTTAATAAAAAATATAAATATATACCTAAAATATTAACGCTCTGTTTTTAATAGTTATTTTTGTTTTTTTATCCGTGTAAAAATTTAAAACTGAATGACTGTACAAATAATTAGCAAAAAAACACTTGCACCATAACACTGTATAAACTACTGTATATGGGTACTGTATAAAAACCCAGTGAGTGAGAAATTTATGTTACAGCCTATTACCGTAAGAACCGTTAAAAGTTATCAGCAAGACGATAAAAGTGATTGTGTAAATTTAATTCAAATTGAAGATGAAATTTCAGCAACCTTTGAATTGCTTAAAGTATTACACCAATACAACAGCTTAAATGCATGGACACTGCTGATTGCCCCTGACCATGTACCGAGTAAAGCCTTGCTTGATTCATGCTCCATTGACACCAGCAAATTACTGGTGATCAGGCAAAAACATTTAGTAAACTTAGAGTATGTACTTAGCTCGGCGCTGCACAACGGAAACTTTGCTGCGGTTATTACCTGGACTGATATTATTAATGATCAACAGCTGACACAGCTATCATTAAATTTAAGCACTACAAATACTAAGCTTTACTGTTTTACTAAAAATACTCACAACCTTGAGATACCACTGACTCAATAAGCTTGTTAAACTCGTGTTTTAAACTCTTTATATTAGTATTATGACCTCATTAACGACTTCTCCTTGCTTTTGTGGCAGCCAGCAAAACTATGCTGACTGCTGTGAACCACTTCATTTAGCATCAAAAATAGCTGAAACACCTGAGCAACTTATGCGTGCTCGCTACAGTGCATATGTACTTAAAAATGCAACTTATGTTTATCAAACTTATGCAAGTGAAAAGCAGGCAGAAAACCCTGTAAAAGAGATTAAAGACTTTGCAGATAGCTGCCGCTTTATAAAGCTAACCGTTATCGACACTGAGCACGATGCAAGCGAAGGGTTTGTAACATTTAAAGTAAATTACTTTTACCAAAACCTGTATTGTGAGTTGCACGAAAAATCGTTGTTTATTAAACAAGATGGGCAGTGGCGCTACCTTGATGGCACACTATTTCCGGTAGCCGATATTAAAATAAGCAGAAATGATAACTGTCCTTGCCAAAGTGGCAAAAAATATAAAAAGTGTCATAGCATATAACAAACTGCAACTAACTGTGCGGTGAGTAAAGTAGGTAATTGCAGGCAACTAAACCTTAAATACAAATAGCCATACCTAGTAATCGCTGTTATGAAGCGGTGTATGGCTAAAATTAAACTTTTCTTTTGAGCAACTATTGGCAATTTACATACCTATAGGACTGCGTTAATAACTGCTCTACTGCATATTTTGGTACAGTGCGCTTTAAAAGCACACCTTATTTCGCCCTTGTGCTTTAGCGGCGTACATTTTTTTATCTGCGCGTTGCAAAATATCTATGCTGCCTTCGTCTGATTGCAATAACGTAGCCCCACCTATACTTATAGTGACAAATTCAAACTCTGAGTACTTATGTAAAACACCCAAGCCGGATATGTTATTTTTAATTTTTTCAGCAACACAGCGAGCGCCTTCCTCGTTGGTATGCGGTAGCACAACCACAAATTCTTCGCCGCCATATCGGGCAACAAAATCGCTTGGCCTTTGTAGGCTGTTGGCAATTGTTTGAGCAACTAAGTGTAAAACAGCGTCGCCTTCTACGTGTCCATAAATATCGTTGTATTGCTTAAAGTAATCAATATCCATAAGTAATAAAGCATATTCTGCATTCTCTCTTAATGCACTCAATTGTATTTTATTAATATGAGTATCAAAATAACGACGGTTAAATACTTTAGTTAAGTCATCAAGAAACACTTTTTGGCTTAATAAGTCATGTTGCAGCTTAATAGTTAAGTGCGCTCTTACTCTTCTGCATAAGGTTTCTGGGTTAATCGGTTTTTGAATAAAGTCTACCGCGCCCGCTTCCCAGCAGTCCTCTTCTTGATTTTCAAAGGAGGTAACAAATATAACGGGAATATCTTGGGTTTGTGTCGTCGTTTTAAGTTTTAAACAGGTTTCTATACCGCATATGCCGTCCATTGAAATATCAAGCAGTACGATATCGGGAGTATTTGATTTACATATTTCAACTGCTTCTTCACCGCTGTTGGCGGTATTAACAATAAAGTGCTTTGATAGTATTTTTTTCAGTACAATTAAGCTGAGTAACTGATCATCTACAATGAGGACTTTTGAGGCTTTAAGGCTAAGTTTTAAATCGCTATCGGCATAATTTAATGGCATAAATACTACTGTTTTCTATAATTATCAACTATCACAGTATAATACAGCCTTATGTTATGCAAATGTAATAAAGTTAAGGCTTTTTAATCAAACTTACAACCAACGCCTAAATATAAAAATGGCGATACTGAGTTGTTATTAATTGTTTTAGAAAGTCACCAGCCATAATTTTCAGGGAAATACGAAGAGTAAGCACTGCTTATAAACAGCTTGCACTTGAGTGCTCAAGTTTTAAATCGCGTTTGTATAAACGTACAAACAAAAAATGGGCCAATAGGCCCATTTTAAAAATTACGCAAATTACTTTATAAGCGTCTTATTCGTCGTCATCCAAATCTGGTTGTTGACGTTGAGCTGGGCGCGCTAATATTTCTACATAAAAAGAAGTTAAGCTTTGCTTTTCTATTTCGCTTATATGATTACTAAGCTCTGCAACGTGCACTACTTGTGCATCTTCAGCGGTATTACCAAACTTACAATCAAACGCCCAGTAATCAGCATCGAGTGGTAGAGTTTTATTACGCTCTCTTTTCAAATATTTTTTCACTTCATGCTTTGCGGCGTCAACCATACGAGGATATTTGATTTTCTCGTGATTTAGCGTGAATATTTTCTTCATTACGTTCCTAATTACCTTGGTTTAATGATAACGGCATTTAATGTCATACCATTTGAGCCTATTATAGCAATTGCATTTAATTTTTGGATGCTTTTTTTATATTAAATCAATTATTAATCCATTAATAAAATAAAGTATCGCTAAAATGCGCTTAAGTGTAGAGAGTTAGCGGCTTTATATTACAGACAAGTAATTTAATAGTTAGAGTGATGACGCAATCGTTTGCCAAGTTCTATTAATATAATTGGTTATTGCAATATCAAAGCAGTTACAGCGTACGCTTTATAATTAAGCGCTTACTAAATGTAATGGGTGGTGAAGCGCATCATTATTTAGGCTTTCGTAAAAGGCAGCAGCATCGAGTTGCGGGTTAGATAGTTGCGTTTGTGTGTTATTTATACGCCTGCGCACTGCTAATTCACAATTATCACGCACCTGAAGCGGAATATGGCTTACATCATCTCTTATAAACAATGGTTCAGGGTTTAAACAGTGATTTAATTTAATATCGCTCATTCCAGCGCGTTCCCCTGCTTGCATTAATAGTGAGGCGTTAAACTGCCCTATCAAGATATCAAACTTATCTGGCGCTAAAAGTTGCTTTGGACCTGCTCCTATTTGTTTGCGAAGGGTATCTTCGCCAACAGTTGAATCTTCAATTTCTGTTTTTGGTAAATGGAATTGGCTAAAATCGAGTGCATCATGAGATAGCATAGCGAGTAAAAGCGCAAACTCTCCTCGGCGCTTTTCATGCACACTTTTATTAAGTCGAGTGTTGAGCTGACTCTCTGTGATTAACAAATCACCGATTTGCATAGACTTTAGCCGATTGAAGTAAGTAATACCTATTTATCGGCTTTATTTCATTTTTCTTTAGCTTTTTTCTTTACTTAAATACGATGTTTGCTATTATCAGCGCCGTTGCATTGGAGGGGTTCCCGAGCGGCCAAAGGGATCAGACTGTAAATCTGACGGCTCAGCCTTCGCTGGTTCGAATCCAGCTCCCTCCACCACTTTTCTTACCGCTAAGTTAAGTGGGGCCAAATGTAACAAAATTAGTGTGGAGGGGTTCCCGAGCGGCCAAAGGGATCAGACTGTAAATCTGACGGCTCAGCCTTCGCTGGTTCGAATCCAGCTCCCTCCACCACTTTTCTACTTATTTTCTACTTATATAGTTACTACATTCCTTGTTAGTAATCTCCGTGTTTTTTCTTAGTAAAACATTAAAATACCCATTGTAAACTCATACCATATTGTTTTAGCCATAACGTACTTGCTTTATAGTCGGGACAAAATTGTGCTACGCGCTGCCAAAATGCTTTGCTATGATTTAAATGTCGTAAATGCGCCAGCTCATGCACTATTACATAATCAATAATGCTATGTGGTGCACCAATCAATAATAAGTTAAATGTTAACGCCCTTTTACTATTACAACTTCCCCATTTGCGTTTATAAACTGCAATATTTAAATCGTTAGGCAGCGCTTCTTGCATCAGCGTGCAAAAGTCATTAAGTCGCATTTCAATGTATGCGGTTAACTGCTCTTTTAAATACGCCTCTAAAAGTAATTGGTACTTTTGCTGCTGATGCTTAACACGAGCAGAAACGGTAATAAGCAGGCCATCTTGTTGGCGCTCCACTGTAGAGGTATTGCCTTGCTGAAACGTTAAATTAATTGCTTCTGAAAAAACCCAGATCTTTTTGTCCTTAAGTGGATACTGTTTTGTATCAACCAAAGTAAGCTGTTTTTGCAGCTGCGCCTCAACCCATGATTTTTTTTCTAATAACCAGTTATCGAGCACTTTTTTTTGTACGTGATGGGGGGCATATACCGTCACATTTTGATTATGCACTTTAATAGCAACGGTCTTTCGTCGGGTACTTTTTTTTAGTTGGTAGGCAAACAAATTAATCTCTCACACTATACTAGCTAGGGGCTACTTTTCGTCTAATGGTTAGTTAATGCCGTGTTGTTTATTTATAGCTTAATAAGCAATCATAAAATTAACGGTTTATTAATTAATTAATTCTATTAAACTACACGATTAAAATGCCTATTTAGAGCCGCCATGTTATCAGCTTTCTTTATTACTGACCAAGATCCTAGTTTAATTATAAACGGGGTTTACGATCCCCTTTTGGTTTCTCTTTCAGTTTTAATAGTCATATTTGCCGCTTTTTTTACTACAAAACTCATTGATTTAGCTAAAAAAACTACTTTCCCAAGCTATCAACGTTTAGCTACTGTAACCGCTGCAGCTGTTTTTTCTGCGGGTATTTGGAGCATGCATTTTATTGGTATGTTGGCTTTTTCTTTGTGTACTAACATTAAATATAACCCAACTATTACCTTACTCTCTTTTATACCGGCATTTTTAGCGTGCCAATACGCTGTATCTATACTGGTAAAAAGTAATGGTAACTTTAAAGTATTAGCTGTTTGCTCGGTATTATTAGGCTCAGGTATTGGCACTATGCATTACAGTGGTATGGCAGCGATGGAGCTTGCGCCTATGCTACGGTATGACCCAGTTATGTTTGGGTTGTCTATTTTAGTGGCCGTTGCCCTATCCTTTATAGCTTTATATAGCCACTTTAACCTTGAAAGAATTTTCCCTCGGTTAACACAGTTACAAACTCGTTCAATCAGCGCCGTTATATTAGGCTTTGCCGTTACTGGGATGCATTATATGGGTATGGCAGCAACCCGTTTTGTAGCAACTTCCCCACTAATTTACGCAGACGAAAATGCGTCTGCTGGGCTTACATTTGTTGCAATTGCGGTTGCCACTGCAACTGTTGCAATAACCAGCTTGGTTGCTGTAATTAATGGCATGGTACGCTATAAACTGCTACTTGAAGAAAAGTCAGCCGACGAGTCGCGGTTAAACGCTATATTAGAAACAGCAATAGATGGCATTGTGACTATTGATCATCAAGGTATTATTTTAAGCTTTAATGAAGCAGCAAGTAAGATTTTAGGTTGGCGAGAACATGAGTTACAAGGTAAAAGTGTACAGATTCTTTTAAATGATAATAACGCTCTAAACAATGCGTCATCATCTGGTGATATGACTCTTGATCTAAGCGCTATTATAGGCATAAACCGCGATACTTTTGCTAAACATAAAGATAACCATTTGATCCCTGTGCGCCTTGGTATTGGACAAGTGACGCAAACTGGGCAACCGCCTTTGTATGTTGGCTTTATTACTGACTTAACGCAGCAACGAGCGCTACAAAAAACGGTTGTTGAAAATGAGCAAAAATATCGCTCATTAATGCAAAATATGCCAGGCGTTGCCTTTAGATGTAAATTCGATACTAACTACACCATGCTATTTGTTAGCCCAAGTATATTGGATTTAACTGGCTATACACCAGATGAATTTATTGAGCAACACATTGAGTTTACAGACCTGATTTTAAAGTCTGATCAACAAATGATTATTACCACGCTCACTAATGCCGTTACCGAAAAGCGTCAATACTCTGTTGAATATAGAATTCGCCATCGCAACGGCGCAACTGTATGGGTATTAGAGAAAGGTAGTTTTGACTTTAATAATACCGATGTTGCACAGTGGATTGATGGTGTACTTGTTGATATTACTGAGCGCAAAGAGTATGAAGCAAAATTAGAGCACGCTAAACTGCAAGCAGAAGAAGCTGCCAATGCTAAGCAATCTTTTATGGCAAATATGAGCCATGAAATACGCACCCCTATGAATGCAATTATTGGCTTTAGCGATCTGCTAATGGATACACCGCTAAGTAAAGAGCAGCAAAAGCACCTTGTTACGGTTAATAGCGCAGCACGCTCTTTGCTGCGGCTGCTTAATGAGATTCTCGACTCTGCAAAGTTAGAACGAGGAAAGCTAACCATTGAGCCTGTGCATTTTAATTTAAAGCCCGTTATCGACAGTATTATTTCAACTTTTTGGTTAGAAGCTAAAAAGAAAAACCTTAATTTAACGCTTAATATTAATAAATCAGTTAGCACCGCATACTACGGTGATCCCGACCGCCTTAGGCAAATACTTACAAACCTTATTGGTAACGCTATTAAATTTACTGAGCAAGGCGCTGTTACTGTTACCGTAAGTACCACACAAAATAATCACCTATTTTTTGAAGTACAAGATACAGGCATTGGTATTGCTAAAGATCGTATTAAAGCGGTTTTTCAGCCTTTTGTGCAAGCCGATGGCACGACCACACGTCGATTTGGTGGCACAGGTTTAGGCACAACAATAAGTAAACAATTAGTAGAGCTTATGCATGGCTCAATTGATTTAGTGAGTGAAGTTGATAAAGGCAGCTGCTTTTACTTCTCATTACCTTTTACTGTTGGTGATGAAAATAAAATAGATTATTTTGAAGGCCTACATACCGAACTACCTCCGCTTAGAATATTAGTGGTTGATGATATAGAACAAAATACAGAGCTACTTTCTATATTACTTTCGCGAGATCAACACACAGTAACCACTGCAAGTAATGGTTTAGAAGCCATTGAGGCGTTTAATCAGCAAGACTTTGATGTCATTTTAATGGACATTCACATGCCTGAATGTGACGGTATTGAGGCCACCATTAAAATTCGTACATTGGAGCAACTAAAACAAATAAAATTTACGCCTATTATTGCATTAACAGCCAGCGTGTTACAGCAAGATAAACTAACCGCTAAAAATGCAGGCATGAATGGGTTTGCTAATAAGCCGGTTGATATCAACCAACTGAATCAAGAAATAGCACTGGTGCTTGGACTTGGCTTAGCAAAAGAAACATTAATTGCGCAAACCGACCCCGATGCCAAGCACATAGATTTTGAAAAAGGGTTAGCTTTGTGGGGCTCTAAATGTAAACAGCTTACCGAAATTACTAAATTTGTTAATACCAACGAAAAGCAATTTATAAGCTTATTTAAGCTGCAACTAAGCGATATTAAAAGTGTTTATACGCTTATTCACACTTTAAAAGGCGTGGCTGGTAATTTAGGGTTATTAACCTTAATGACACTGTTAACGCGTTTAGAGAACGCAGACGATGAAGCTGCGCTAACCAGCGTTTTGGCAGATATAAAAACTGAATTGGCGCTTATCGGCCAATTATTAGCAAGCACTATATGTAAAGAGCCCGCCAAACTTATCGACAATGCTGAGCCGTTATCAACAGCTGAGCTAATAGAAATTTGCCAAGAACTCTATGCTGATGCACAAAATGCCGAACTTAATGATGATCTTCTCGATCAGTTACAACGTAAATGTATAGCATCAGTACAAGTAGATATAGATGAAATAGCCAGTGCCTTTGATGAATTCGACTTTGATAACGCGCAAGTTAAATTAGCAAATTTACTTAAAAAGTTAACCCTAAAGGAGAATTAATTAATGGATTTTATTCTAGATAAGCCCCGCATATTAATTGTTGACGACGAGCCTGCAAACTTAAAAGTAATGCGCGAGGTGCTTGGTAATCAATATAGAATGTCGTTTGCTAAATCGGGCGCTGCCGCTATAGCATTACTTGAAAAAGAACTACCAAAGCTAATTTTACTCGATATTATGATGCCTGATATGAATGGCTTTGAAGTATGCCAAATTGTTAAAGCTAACCCTGCAACATCGCATATCCCTATTATTTTTGTTACTGCGCTAAGTGATGAAAGTGATGAATTTAAAGGTTTTGAACTAGGCGCTGTAGACTATATAACCAAACCCATTAGCCCTGCTATTGTACGGGCACGTGTTAAAACTCACCTGTCGTTAGTGCAAGCTGAGCAGCTAAAACAAGCTCATGTCGATTTAGTACAGCGTTTAGGTCGTGCTGCAGAATATAAAGACACCGATACCGGTGAGCATATTATACGTATGAGTCAATACAGCAAAGTACTTGCATTGGCGCTGGGTATGGATGAGCAACACGCCGAATTATTACGCCAAGCAGCCCCTATGCACGATGTAGGTAAAATAGGTATTCCGGATGCCATTTTGCTAAAACCCGGAAAGTTAACTGCCGATGAGTTTACCCACATGAAAGAGCACGCTTTAATTGGTGCACAAATTTTAGCAAATTCATCATCGCCACTATTACAACTGGCGCATGTGCTGGCAATTGAACATCATGAAAAGTGGGATGGTACTGGCTACCCCAATGGCCTAAAAGGAGAAGCCATATCGCTGGAAGGCCGTATTGTTGCCATTGCCGATGTATTTGATGCACTTACCTCAAAACGCCCCTATAAAGAGCCTTGGAGCATAGAGCAAACTATAGAACATATGCAACAACAAGCCGGTAAACACTTCGACCCGCAATTGGTTGAGCTATTTATTGGCAAAATTGACGATATTATTGCCATAAAAAATGCTCATCAGGAGCGATTTTAATTTAGCTCTTTTTGGCTGTATGCGAGCCTAATAATACCTGCGGATACACAGTTTTAATCTGCGTATAGTCATGAGAGGTAATTTCATGGCTATTTCCGCTGTTATCTTTAAAATAAATTGAAAACGTAACGCCGTGATCAGCTAATACTGTTTTAATATTTAGGTGTTCAAAATGCTCAAGCCATGCAATAAATTGCTCCCCAGTGGCTAAAAAAGCAATGCCTTTACTACGTCCCTGTGCAGTAAATAACGCTAAACGCGTGGTAGCATTTGCATCTTCAAGGGTTAATGGCCCTTTGCCATCTTCATTCCAAAAGGCGAGCGCTTCAACCACACTAAAGCCTAAAACACGCTCATACCATTTAACCGCTTGCGCTAAATCATCCACATTTAAATGACAATGATCAATCCCAGCTAGCTTAGGTATACTCACGCTGCTCTCCTATTTCAGACTTTAGTTGCTCTAAAAAGTCATGCATATACTCAGTACGTCTTAGTGCTTCGGCCTTAGCCGAGGGAGTATTCATGCTTTGAGCTATGTGTAATAACTTAATAAAAAAATGATCAAGCGTGTATTTTTTATCATCTGCTTCGCGTTGTAGGCAAAATGGGTCATCCGGGTTATATAGTAATCGACTTATTGAGCCACCTACTTTCATGCAGCGGCTTATACCAATCGCGCCTAGTGCATCCATTCTGTCTGCGTCTTGCACTATTTGTGCTTCTACTGAGTTCACTTTAATATTGGCGCTAAAGCTATGCGCCGCTATTGCATGATGAATTTGAGTAAATAATTGCGCGTCGTAATTAATAGAAGCTAAAAAAGCAATCGCTTTATCGGCGGCCATAGTAGAGGCTTTAGCCCTATCTGGATGGTTTTTGGCCACGGCTACACAGTCGTGTAACCATGCAGCCGGGAGCACTACCTTCATATTAGCTTGCTCTGCATCGCACAATTTAATAGCAACCCGAACTACGCGTTCAATATGGGTTATATCATGCGCCACATCGGCATGAATTAGTGTGGTAATAAAGGCTCTGCACTGTAAATTGAGCTGCTGCAGCTCAGGGCTTAACATTATGTCTGTCACAACGTGTTCCAAATACCTAATTAACATATTGAATTAGCCATACTTTACCGCGATTTATGGGCTCCATGCAAAACATTCATTGTATGTTGCCCTTGCCTTGACTAAAATACAGCGCTTATTTATTACTACTGAGAAGCTTTATGACATCTGCCGTTTACCTGCAAGCTGGCCGCGATAAATCATTAAAAAGAAAACACCCTTGGTTATTTTCCAAAGCCATCAAAAAAATTAAAGGTAAACCAGGCCTAGGTGACACAGTTACTATTCACGACAGTGAAGGTAAATTTTTAGCAACAGCAGCTTATAGCCCACATTCACAAATTCGTGCCCGTGTTTGGAGCTTTGACGAAAAAGAAGTTATTGATCAACACTTTTTTGAACGCCGCCTACGTCGTGCACTAGAAGCCCGTAGCCAAGTAATTGAAGAAGGTGGTTTAACTGGCTTTAGACTCTGCGCCGCAGAATCAGATTTTTTACCCGGCGTTACCATAGATAAGTTTGACAACGTATTAGTGTGTCAATTACTTAGCGCGGGTGCTGAGCGTCATAAAGGTGAAATTGTTGGCGCGTTAATGGCTATATTCCCTGGTATGAGCATTTACGAGCGCTCAGACGTAGAAGTGCGTACCAAAGAAGGCCTTGAGCCAATTAAAGGGGCATTATGGGGCAATGAACCAACTGCCCCAGTACTCATTGCAGAAAATGGCTTTAAAATTGAAGTTGATATTATTGATGGCCATAAAACCGGCTTTTATTTAGATCAACGCGATAGCCGCGCTGCACTTGAACGCTTTTCTAAAGACAAAACCGTATTAAACTGCTTTAGCTACACGGGTACATTTTCGTTGTATGCCCTACGTGGCGGCTGTAAACACGTAACTAATGTGGATGTATCGCAGCCAGCCCTCGATACAGCTAAGCGCAATGTTGAGCATAACAACCTTGATTTAGATAAGGTTGATTTTGTCAAACAAGATGTATTTAAGTTACTGCGTCAATACCGCGAAGACGGTGTATTGTTTGACACTATAGTAATGGATCCGCCAAAGTTTGCCGACAACAAAGCACAACTTACTGGTGCGTGTCGTGGCTATAAAGACATAAACATGATTGCTATGCAAATATTAAAACCAGGTGGCACCTTATTAACCTTCTCGTGTTCGGGCTTAATGGAGCAAAACTTGTTTCAAAAAGTGGTGGCTGATGCAGCCCTTGATGCTGGTAAAGACTTACTTATTATGGAGCGTTTAAACCAAGCCGCCGATCACCCTATTGCGGGTAGTTACCCTGAAGGTTTTTACTTAAAAGGCTTAATTTGTAAGGTTTACTAACGCCTAGGCTTGATTAGGGTCTGTTGACCTTTGCGGATTGAAATTTGTTCAAACTAGGGGCGATTTAATCACGGCGCGAGGTTTGTAACCTAGTGGGCTAAGTAAAAACCGAGCAAAGCTTCCGCGTCCTGCTCACGCCCCTTACCTACATCCATGTAGGCAACAAAGAGTCAATCGCCCCTAGGCAGAACCCTTCGGGCAGTGCCTGTTTGGCATTGATGCTACGTTATCGCCTATTTATGGGGAATAACCACACCACATAGGCTCTGCCTTGCCTAAATACCAAACACACTGCTGCAAATTCAACCTTGAAAGATCAACAGACCCTAGTATTTATACGTAGTTATTACCTATTTATATGGGCAATAACCACGCTACCTAAGCTAATTAAACTGTATTATCTCAAGTCCGGCAGTTATTGTACCGTCATCTTCTTTGCTGGCGCGTATCACCTTAGCCGTTGCGTCTAAAGGCGCAATACTCGGATGAGTTGAGTCTATATGTACCAATAAAATAGTGTTTGGCTCAAGTAACTCATCTAAATGCAACGACAACCCAGTTGCACTCAAATCTACACATTCTGCATTATAATTTAAGCCAGCAATCGGCTCTATTGTGGTTAGCTTTGCTGGTGTATTGATCTGCATACGTCGAAAATTTCGCTTATCATCTGTAAACATAATTTTTCCTATACTATTTTATTAATTTGCTCTAACAACAGTGGTACAGAAAACGGCTTAACAACATAAGCATCACAGCCCGCGTCAAACCCAGCTTGCTTTTCAAGCGGTGACTCCAGCCCTGACACCATAACAATAGGGATGTTTTTTGTCTCAGGTGTATGTTTAAGCATTCTACACGTATCGTAACCATCCAGCCCTGGCATACATACATCAAGTAAAATAATATCGGGCGGATTAGCAATAGCAGAGGCTAAACAGCTTGTTCCAGAATCGGCATAATTAACATCAAACTTTGCGCTAAGTGCTGCTTTGAGTATTTCATAATTAAAATACTCGTCATCTACCACTAGTAGTTGTTGTTGTACTTTATGTTCTATTGATGAGGACATGGCTATGTCGTTTCCTTCTCAAAACAAAAAATAAGTTCTACTATTAAGTACTTAAGCTTAATAGTAGATACACCTTTTACTCTATTTCTTTTATTGCATTTAACACACGTTTTGCCGAAATTGGATACGGAGTACCCAAGGTCTGTGCAAATAAAGACACTCTCAACTCTTGCTGCATCCAAAAGATAGCTTCTACCTCTTTTGGAATTGGCATCCCTTTAGGGGTTTTGTTTGCTTGCTTTTTATACTCTTGAGCCACTTTATCAAGCTCAAGTACACATAATCTATCGCGATTTGGATCTATGGGTAACTTTTCTAAACGTTTTTGAATCGCTTTTAAATAACGGATTAAGTCACTTAGCTTAGTTGCCCCATGTTGGCTTACAAAGCCTTTAAAAACAAGAGACTCTAATTGCGATTTAATATCTCCATGCGCAGTGATCATGGTTAAATCTACCCGTCCTTTCATTTTTTTATGTAAGGCATGGGCTATACTTAACACTTGCTCTACTTGCGTGGCAATTTCAACTACAGCGTCACCAAGCTCACCACGTATATGCTCTTTTACATTTTCAAACGCGTCGCTGGTGCGAATGTCACCGTACTTTAATAATAAGCTATCAACACCGGCGGCAATGCAGTCATCAATTAAATCGGCTATTTTACCAAAAGGATTAAAATACAATCCAAGCTTAGCCTTATTTGGTAAGTTTTGCTGCAAATACTTTATTGGTGAAGGCACATTTAATAATACTAATCGGCGCAGCCCTTGTTGATGGGCAACCTGTGCTTTTACTTCGTTATCGAAAAGCTCAATAGCAGCAGTTGATTTTTTATCCACCAGCGCCGGATACGCTTTAATTTCGTATTGCCCTTGTTTTTTTACATATGAATTAGGTAGCTCGCCAAAATCCCACTGCGTTAAGTCTGCTTTTTCTATGCCTTTATCGGCTACTTTGGATAATGTTTGCGTTACTTCGCCTTGTAGCTGCGCTTTAAGTTTGGCTAAATCTAGGCCACGCGCGAGTAACTTATCGTTATCGCCACGTACTTCAAACTGCAAACGTAAATGCGCTGCCAAGGCACTTAAATCCCAGGCATCAGGGTCAACTCGCACCCCTGTCATTTTTAATAGTCGATTACTAAGTGCGTCAATTAAACTCCCCTGCAATGGCTCAATAGCCGCCAAAACAGCATCGGCGTAGTTAGGCGCAGGTACAAAATTACGGCGCAGTGACTTAGGCAATGATTTAATTAAACCACTTATTAACTCATGTCGAAACGCAGGTATATGCCAGTCAAAGCCGCTTTCTTGCACTTGGTTTAATAGCGCAACCGGTATTTGTACCGCCACACCATCAACCGCTTGACCGGGATCGAAATGATACGCTAAAGGTAAAATTAAATTATCTTGCTGCCAAGTATCTGGGTAGTCAAACTCGGTAATACTGCTTGCACCATGCTGCATTAAGTCATCGCGGCTCATTTGCAAATAGTGTTTATTTTGTTGTTTTTGCGTTTTATACCATTTTAAAAATGCTGCACGATTATTAATTTCTTTTGGAATTTTTTTATCGTAAAACTCAAATAAAGTTTGCTCATCAACTAAAATATCGCGCCTGCGTGACTTGTTTTCAAGCACTTGAATATCTTCAATCAGCTCGCGGTTAAACTCTAAAAAGCTTTCGTTTAACCCCAGTTCTTGCTCAACTAATGCGGTGCGAATAAACAGCTCACGGCTCACTTTAGGATCAATATTGCTATACACGCAGCGGCGCTTATTGACGATTAGCAGGCCATATAAGGTTTGTTGCTCAAAGGCGATTACCGCACCGGGTTTTTTCTCCCAATGTGGCTCTGTATAACTGCGCTTAACCAAATGCTGCGCCAGTGGCTCAACCCAGTTAATGTCTATTTTGGCGTTAGTGCGGGCATATAATTTACTGGTTTCTACCAGCTCTGCCGACATTAGCCATTTTGGGCTCTTTTTAAATAACCCCGACCCCGGAAAAATATGAAACTGGCTATTACGCGCGCCTTTATAAATTTGTTTTTCATCTTTAAAGCCAATATGGCTAAGCATACCGCTCAGTAATGCTTTGTGAACTTGCTCACCGTCGGCAGCATTCGATGTGGCTTTCATACCCATTTCGTTGCATACGGTACTTATTTGATAAACAATATCTTGCCACTCACGAAGGCGCATATAAGCGAGGAAGTCTTTTTGGCAGAGTTTTCTAAACTGGCTATTAGTCAGTTCGCTTTGTTGCTCTTCTAAATAATTCCACAAGTTTAAAAATGCAATAAAGTCTGAATCAGGATCATCAAAACGGCCGTGTTTTTCGTTTGCCGCAGCACGTTTTTCTTGCGGGCGCTCACGGGGGTCTTGAATAGACAGTGCCGCCACTATAATAATTACTTCACGTAGCGCACCGAGCTTATGTGCGGTTAACACCATTTTAGCTAAACGCGGATCGACCGGTAAACGGCTTAATTCTCGGCCTGACTGGGTAAGCGCTGTTTTGTCGTTACGTTTAGTGGGATGTACTGCTTGGAGTTCCTCAAGCAAGGTTAAACCATCGCTAATATTACGACTATCTGGGGCTTGCACAAACGGAAACTGCGCCATGTCGCCTAAACCCAGCGCTAGCATTTGTAAAATAACCGAAGCTAAGTTAGTACGTAGTATTTCAGGATCGGTAAACTCTGGGCGCGATAAAAAGTCATCCTCAGCGTATAAACGAATACAAATACCCGCCTCTACGCGGCCACAACGTCCCATTCGCTGATTTGCACTGGCTTGCGATATTGGCTCTATAGGCAGGCGCTGTACCTTGGTGCGGTAACTATAACGGCTAATACGCGCCGTACCCGGATCAATTACATAACGAATCCCCGGTACGGTTAACGATGTTTCGGCCACGTTGGTCGATAAAATAATATGGCGGCGCGAGTGCGGTGCAAATATACGGTTTTGCTCGGCGTTTGATAGTCGCGAATAAAGCGGTAATATATCAGTGTGTTTTAAATTACGTTTACTGAGAGCATCGGCGGTATCGCGTATTTCACGCTCACCATTTAAAAATATTAAAATGTCGCCAGGGCCTTCTGCACACAGTTCATCTACAGCATCAAAAATACCTTGCAGTTGGTCGCCTTCGGCTTCCATATCCTCTTTATTTATCTCAGTAACTGGGTTGTAACGTACATCAACCGGGAAGGTTCGCCCTGATACTTCTATAATTGGCGCATCATCAAAGTGCTTTGAAAAACGCTCTGGATCGATCGTTGCTGAGGTAATTATTATTTTTAAATCGGGGCGCTTAGGGAGTAAATTTTTTAAATAACCTAAAATAAAGTCAATGTTTAAGCTACGTTCGTGCGCTTCATCAATAATAATGGTGTCGTATTGATTTAAAAATCGATCTTGTTGAATTTCGGCAAGTAAAATCCCGTCGGTCATTAGTTTAATATAGGTATTATTCGAGACCTGATCACTAAAGCGTATTTTAAAACCAACTTGTTGGCCAAGTTCACACTGCATTTCTTCTGCAATACGATTAGCCACCGTTCGTGCTGCTAGTCGCCTTGGTTGGGTGTGGCCAATTAAGCCATCAACCCCACGCCCTAGCTCTAAACACATTTTAGGAATTTGCGTGGTTTTACCTGAACCGGTTTCACCTGCAATAATAACCACTTGGTTATTAGCAATGGCGTTTTTAATCACATCCTTTTTTTGACTCACCGGTAATTGCTCTGGGTAAGTCACTTTAGGCAGAGCCGCTAAACGCTGCGCGCGCAGTGCTTGGCTACGGGTAATGTCGGCCGCTATTTTTTCAAGCGCGTTGGCATGCTTATTCTCATCGGTTATTTTTTTTACGCCATGTAAGCGTTTTTTAAAAATGAATTGATCTTTTTTCAAGCACGTCTTTAGCTCGCCAAACAACTGACCTAGGTTTACCACCCGCATACCTTATAAAATTAGTAAAAGAGCCGCAATTGTAGCAAATTAAATGGCTGGGGTTAATCCTACAAAGTGCATAACGCTTAGTAGTTTGTTATATAAGCCACCAGCCAAACAAATAAAGCGCTTATTCGCCTTTAAAAATGCCTACATAAGTGGCTTGGGTATTTGATTTACTGGCTCTGTACATACCTGAGGTATTAAACGGCAAACTAATATTACCTTTAGTATCCACTATAATAACACCGCCCGTACCGCCTATTGGTGCAAGTACCCCATTAATCACTTCGTCCCCTGCTTGCGTTATGGTTTTACCTTGGTATTTAACGCGCGCACAAATATCGCTGGCTACATTGTAACGAATAAAATACTCACCATGGCCGGTAGCCGATACCGCACACGATTCATTTTCCGCAAACGTTCCTGCACCAATTACCGGCGCATCACCAATACGGCCATAGCGTTTGGCGGTCATACCGCCGGTTGATGTACCAGCTGCTAAATTGCCATTTTTATCCAGTGCTACCGCACCAACCGTGCCCATTTTATAGTTATTTGGCAAGGCTTTATGCGCCGCTTGATAATCTTTACTGGTTGCTTTGGCTTTATCTAATTTTTGCTTTGCTTTTAATAATGCTTTATAGCGGTGCTCGGTATCAAATAAGTTATTTTCGATTAAGGGAATACCTTGCTCTTTAGCAAATTCTTCAGCGCCTTGCCCACTGAGCATGACGTGTACTGAATTATCCATAACCAAACGTGCTAAATTAATTGGGCTCTCTACATGCTTAACACCTGCAACTGCGCCCGCCTGACGATTACGACCATCCATAATTGATGCATCGAGCTCATGGCTGCCATCGTAAGTATAAACCGCGCCACGCCCTGCATTAAAATAAGTAGACTGCTCCATCACTTGAATCGCTGCCGTTATGGCATCTAAGCTTTCGCCGCCTTGCTCAAGTACTTTATAACCGGCCTCTACCGCTTGGGTTAATTTAGCACGATAAGCTTGCTCTTCTTTGGGCGTAAATTTACTTTTTTCAATCGTGCCCGCACCGCCATGAATGGCAATAGCAAAAGGTACTTCTGCGCTTAAGGCGTTATTGCTTACGCTAATAAAACTAGTGGCGATAAGCGCCATTAAAAGTGATTTTTTCATAATGAGCTCTTATAAACTTCAGTGAAACCAATGTGGATGGTCGCTAACTATTTATCAAGTAAAGTAAGTTTAAACACATAAAAAAAGCGCCCAAAGGCGCTTTTTTTTGCTGGTTTAAATTATTACGCTTGTTGCGCTTTTAAACGAGCTAAACGTGCTACTTGATGCGTAGACGTTAAAAAAGAATAAATTGGTGCTAAATAACCACGTTTACGTAGCTCTAAAAAGTCAGCATCACTTAATTCATTAAGTTTTTTCTCATCGATAAGGTAAATACCGTTGATGTCTTTTTTCTCGCCTTTAATATCAACTGTTAGCGTTTGCGCTACTAAAAGCTCTTTATCGGCTAAAAACTTCGTAAAAGCATCTGTGATCTGTGAAAACTCAATAAACGATACTAATGCTTCTTTACGACGCTTTAAGTAGTCAGTTTCTTCGCCGTTTTCAAACAACGCATTACCTTCTTCTTCGCCAACTAATGGGCTCGCTTCGTCAATAACAATACCGTATTGATCTTGATCTGGGTGTTTTACTAAACCTAGTGGGTAGCGCGTCGTAGCCATTGGTGCAAATGCTGCCGTCCACTTATCGCCTTCAACAAACAAGTTTTCGCCTGGCTCAAGGCCAAACATAGCAACTGCTTGAAAAGTGCCTGTTTCGTTATTTTTAACGAAAGACATTGGAAATTCATTCGCTATACGCGCAAATTCATGTGCAACTACTGGCACTAAATGTTGCGTTTTCATAAATTCTACATTGATGCCGTTTTTAATTTTAGTATTGGCATGTTTTTCGTTGTGTAAAGGCTGTACTTGTTGCTCCGCCATGTTACTGCTCCGTTTATTTTTAATTTGTATGTTTCTTTGTTAATACCTTTAGGCTAATGCTTTTGAGCAAAAAAAGGAAGGGAAACTTTTATGACAACCGTTTTGATAAAATAAAATTTAAATAAATCTGAACCTTGCCAAAAAACGTACACATAACAAGGGTTAAATCTGCTTAAAAAGCACACACAGCAAGGCTATTTAACATACAGGCTTGTTTTTAATGTTAACCTGTTTTAACAAAATCACGTTACTAACCACGTTATTTTGGATAATAATTACACAAATAAAAAGGCAGCTAGTTATAGCTGCCTTTTTATTTGTTCATTCGCACTCATTTTAAATTACGGCGCCCAATAAACCTCAATATTAATACTTGGGTGATTTAGCACTGCGCGCAGTGGCATGTCGTTTACATCTCCGCCCGCTTTGGCTTGCTTATACACAGCGAGTTTTTCATCACCGCTAATAAGTAGCTTAACCACTTTAGATTGCGCTATCGCGTTTAATGTAAGTGTCATACGCTCAGTTATACTGCCAGTTACATCACTTTCAATGGCATTAATTGCACACACCAGTTGATCCGAGTTTAGGCCTATTTCTAAACCCTCTGCATGTGGGAATAATGACGCAGTATGACCATCTGGCCCCATACCTAAAATAGTCACATCATACGGGCGTTTTAACGCAGCATAAGCAGCTTCACACACTGCAGTGCCTTGCTGCGCTGTCTCGGCGCTATTTTTCATCGTGACAAAGTTAGCCGCAGCACCATAGTTTTGTAATAACGTGCTGTTAATAAATGCTTCGTTACTTTTTTCGTGGCTCGCATCTACCCAACGCTCGTCAACCATAGCAACATCAACATGTTGCCAATTTAAATCAAGGGTTGATAAATGCTTATACGCCGCAGCAGGGGATGAACCGCCCGATACCATTAATACTGCACGGCCATCATTGCTTATGCCATCACGTAATGATTGTTCAAGTGTTGCTGACAGCTCTGCTGTAAGCGCCTCTTTACTATCAAAAAACTTTTCAATTATTGTTGCCATTATGCTCCCTTATCACCGGTGTTAAACCATACATGGTTGTTCTCTGCTAATAATTCGTCAGCATCTTCTGGGCCCCAGCTACCTGCACGATAAAGCGCCGGTTTGCCTTTTTCTTGCCAGCGGTCGATGATTGGATCAATCCACTTCCATGCTTGGCGTACTTCATCACGATGGATAAATAACGAAGGATTATTAGCGGCTGCATCTAGCATTAAGCGCTTGTAGGCATCTGAGTGAAAACCATTGCTATAGGCTTGTGAAAGCTCAATATTCATCGTTACTGGCTCAAGCTGCATTTCAAGGTTATCTAAGCGTTTAGACATCAATGTTAGCTGAATAGTTTCCTCTGGTTGTAGGCGAATCACCAAGCGGTTTGGCTCTATTTCGCCTACGCTGTCTTCGTATACATTGTGTGATACTTTTTTATATTGCACTACAATTTCAGCACAGCGTTTAGCCATGCGTTTACCAGTGCGCAAATAAAATGGCACACCTGCCCAACGCCAGTTATCAATATGCGCTCGAATACCTACAAAGGTTTCGGTTTTACTTGAACCTTCATTAAGCTCTTCTAAGTAACCTGGTACAATTTTACCGTTTAGATCACCTGGTACATATTGGCCACGAATAATATTTTTATCTACGTCGCTGCCAATAAGTGGACGCAGCGCTTCCAATACTTTGAGCTTTTCGTTGCGAATACTATTGGCATTAAGTTTATGGGGTGATTCCATTGCTACTAAACATAACAGTTGTAACAAGTGGTTTTGAACCATATCACGCAGCGCACCGGCTTTGTCGTAAAAGCCTGCACGGGTTTCAAGGCCCACAGTTTCTGAAATGCTAATTTGAATATTATCGATTGATTTAGCATCCCACATGTTTTCAAACAACGAGTTTGAAAAACGCAGTGCCATTAAGTTTTGAACAGTTTCTTTACCTAAGTAATGATCAATTCGGAAAATTTGCTCTTCGCTAAAATACTCTGCGATTTTTCCATTGATAGCCTCAGCAGATTCACCACAATAACCAATAGGCTTTTCAACCACTACACGTGAAGTAGGCGTTATTAAGTTTTTAACAGATAATATTTCACAGCAAGTGCCGTACACAGCAGGTGGTAGTGATAAATAAAATACGCGAGATTTAGTGCTGTCGTGCTCATCTAAAATACCTTTTAGCACATCCCAGTTATCGTCAGGGGCTGTTACATTGCTAACAACAGGTACTAAAAAAGTAGCAAAGGCTTTCCAATCTTTAGCATTAAACTCATCCTTTGCTAAAAACTCTTTTAAGGCTTTGTGTGCTGTTTCTATGTACTCAGCACGTTGGGTTTCTTCGCGTACCGTTGGCAAAATACGTGAGCCTTCAGGTAAATTACCTTCTTGATATGCTCGATACATTGCAGGTAGTAATTTGCGTAACGCAAGGTCACCACCGCCCCCAAAAATTATAATATCAAAAGGATTAAGCATAGTTACTCTCTACGTTTGTGCTACCTGGCACTACCCGTTAGGTAATCAGATATAGCGGTTTATTGCTTGAATGATGTCGGTTTTTATAAATATATTTGCACAAAAACCTGCTTTGTTATGCTGTGATGATGATGTTTTTTATTTAACCACACTGCTGGCTATTTATTATTAATTTTATCATCTGCGCTTAAAAATGGGCCTTAGGGAACTGTAATTCCTCTCACAAAAATACAGTCCCTAAGTACACCAGCGCTACCCGTTCAAAGGTATTTGGTTGCTTATGTTACTAAGCTAAATTTTTACTGCGTACGATGTTGCTTATAATACGCCATTAAGCCATTAGTTGAACTATCATGAGCATATTTAACGCGCTCATCAACTAACTCGGCTTCTATTTTTGATGCTAATCCTTTACCTAGCTCAACACCCCATTGATCAAATGAGCAAATTTCTAAAATAATGCCTTGGCAAAAAATCTTATGCTCATACAACGCAATTAAGCGCCCTACCGTTTTAGCGTCTACGCTATCTAGTAACATAGAGGTAGTTGGGCGGTTGCCTTGATGAATTTTGTGCTTTAGTAACTCATCTATTTGTGCCTGAGATTTACCCTTAGCGGTTAAATCTGCGGTGATCTCTTGCTCATCTACGCCATTCATTAGTGCTTCTGTTTGCGCAAAAAAGTTCGATAATAAAATATCGTGATGTTTATCAACGTTTACTTGCGGCTTAATTGAGGCAATAAAATCAGCCGGTACAATAACATTACCTTGATGCAAACATTGGTAAAATGCGTGTTGCCCGTTAATCCCGGTCATACCCCAAATAATTGGCACTGTTGTATAAGGCACAGTTTCACCCGCAAAGTTAACATGCTTGCCGTTACTTTCCATTTCACCTTGTTGTAAGTACGCAGGCAGCATGTGCAGCGCTTGGTCATAAGGTAAAATAGCTTGCGAGGTGTAACCTAAAAAGCTGGTATTCCACACACTTAATAATGCCATAATAAGCGGAATATTTTGCTCTAGTGGTGCGTTTTTAAAGTGCTCATCAACTTCGTATGCACCCTCTAAAATTGCTTCAAAAGCGTCATATCCTGCATATAATGCAATCGGTAAACCAATAGCGCTCCATAATGAAAAGCGACCACCAACCCAATCCCACATCGTAAATACGTTGTCGTTACTAATGCCAAACTCGGCTGTTTTTTCTAAATTAGTGCTCACCGCAACAAAATGCTTAGCAATAGCGGCGTTATCTTTAGCTGTTTGTAAAAACCAATCAACCGCTGTTTTAGCGTTGGTCATTGTCTCTGACGTGGTAAACGTTTTTGATGCAATAACAAACAAGGTTGTTTCAGCATCAATATTTTTTAATACCGAGGCAATTTGTACCCCGTCAGCATTCGACACATAATGTACATTTAAGGTATCGTCACTTAATGCTTTTAATGCTTCGGTTGCCATTTGCGGGCCAAGGTTTGAACCACCTACACCTATACTTACTACATCTTTTACTGGCTTACCACTGTAGCCTAACCACTTACCACTGCGTACTTTTTCAACAAACAGTTTAATTTTAGCAAGTTCGTTATCAACCAACTCAGTTACATTTTCACCATCAACAATAAGTGGCGTATGAGCGCGGTTACGTAATGCTGTGTGTAACACTGCTCGGTTTTCGGTGATATTAATTTTTTCACCGTTAAACATTTTTTCACGCCAAGCGCTAATGTCACACTCTTTAGCTAATGCAATTAACTGCGTAAAAACATCTTTATCAACACGTTGTTTTGAGTAATCAAATAATAATCCAGGGATTTGCGTAGAAAACTGAGAAAAACGCGCGTCATCTTTAGCAAATAAATCCCTAAGATGGCTTTGTTTCATCTTGGTTGCACTTTTTTCAAGCGCTTGCCAACTTGCTAATTGCGAACGGTTAGTCATGTAAACATCCCCTAAAATATTAATCTATTGATTTAAATGTATTTATTATATAAAACTTAGTTAATTAACATATATAGCAAAGTTAAAAATGAGCTGTTTTTATATTTTATGCTGTGAATGATAACGTAATTTTTTGCTTTTGACACCGGTATCATAAAATTAATATATTAATTTAACAACCCATTCAGAGGCGACTCAGTTAGCTTAATTTGGCAAATAAATAAAAAGGCCGACAAATGCCGGCCTTAATTATATTTATTTGCTAACTAATTTTAACTTCCCAGTGCCAAACCGCCATTTAAATTATAAACCGAGGTATAACCTAGCTCAATTAAATTAGCTGCTGCCAACTTTGAGCGGTTACCACTGCGGCACACTAAAATATATTGATTATTTTTATCTAGCTGCTGCTCTACTATTGCGTTTGCCATACGACTAAGCGGAATATTTAAGGTTTTAGCTGTAGCAACATTTAACAGCGATGAAATATTATTAGCGCCATGCTCATAGGGTTCGCGCGTATCAATTAAATATACATTGCCGTGGCTGAGCATTTCTTTTGCCTGTGAATAACTCAATTGCTGTGTATTTGTATCTGGTTGCGCATTTACATAACCACAAAGCTGGTTGTTATTATCTGTTTGTTTTTGCTCATCGTGCTGCTGCTTTTTAGCAGCAAATTCATCTTTCGTTATTTGCTTAGATAATAATGCGCTCAATAAAGGAGTTTGCTGTTGTTGCACCGCCCAGTTCATAGCAAAACACTGTTGGTAATCGTGTCCTGAGCAAATAACCGCCTCTGGGGTTAACTGCTGCGCTAATAATATTAACGAGTCAGCCATTTGCTCTGCACTACCACCAAGCAAATGAGTATTACCCAGCCCCGCTGGTAAAATGAGATCACCACAAAAACAATAGCGAACCTCACCCGAGGCTTCTTTTAATAAGTAACTCACACTGTCTTGGCTATGCCCAGGTGTGGCAAGTTTTTCTAGGCGTTGCCCATTTAAATTAATCACCGTTTGGTTAACTGGCCAACCCAATTGATCAACTTCTCCTGCTACTAAACGTGCTGCTAACACACTGCGTAATAGGGTAATTGCACTATTACGCTCTTGGTGAGCATGGGTGTCTAAAATAGCGGCTATGGTTAAATTTTGCGTATTGGCTATTTTTTCAAAGCGCGGTATTAACTCTATAATAGGGTCGATGATCACCGCTTGGTTGTTGCTATTAACATATAACCAGCTGCACGCGCCTTGGTGCCTAAATTGGGTTAAGCCTAGTGCACATAATTCCTGCGTAGGTGTAGCGCTGTCAGATACTACCAGGCAATTTGCTTGTAATACTTGTTTAAGGGCGCGAATTCGCTCACAGGCATGGTCAATATCTTGTTGCGTGGCGGCAGGTCCAAACGATAAACGTATGGCGTTTTCACTTTGCCACTGGCTTGCACCCATTGCATCTAGTACAAAACTTTGTGAAGCACCAGTACTACACGCAGAGCCGCCGCTCACGCGTATGCCGGCAGCATCAAATAAATCAATAACTTCTTTACTGGTTAAGTCGTTAACCGCAAAATTAAGCGTGGTGGGCACTGAGTATGCAAAATCATGGTTAAAGGTAATGGCACCAAATGTATCGCTTATTGCATTGTGTAATTGGCTGCGATATTGCGCAAGCACAGCACTTGATTTAAACGTGCCATCGGTTTTATCTAATAACAAACTAAATAACTTATTAAGTCCTGCAATACCAGGGAGATTTTCAGTACCTGAGCGCATACCACTTTCTTGCCCGCCACCGGCTATAAATGCCGTATAAGCACTGCCTTGACGAATATATAATAAGCCAATGCCTTTGGGAGCGTAGAGTTTATGGCCCGAAAACGGTGCGTAATCTATTGTTGTTTCGCTCAACATAAGCTGCTGCTTACCTAATGCTTGAACGCAATCGACCATCCAAGACACGCTGCTATTGCGATTACGAATAACCTGCTCTATTGCCGCTAGATCTTGGTATACACCGGTTTCATTATTAACCGCCATAGTGCAAATCATCAGCGCATCATCAATATGCTGAGCAATAAAATCTAAGTCTAAAATACCGTTACTATCAACCGGAATAGCAAGTACTTGAGCGTTAATCTCTAGCACTTGATTCCAATGTTTTAGGGTATTTGGTACTGCTTTGTGCTCTGTAGCGCCATAAAGTAACACCGGATTTTTTTTATTATGGGTTTTAGCATTTATCAGCGTAGACACTACAGCCGTTTGAATACCTTCGGTTGCCCCTGAGGTAAATAAAATATCACCATTATTAGCGCCAATTACCGCGCGTGCTTTTTGTCGAGTTTGCTCCAATAAGTGCTTAGCTTGAATACCCGTTATGTGTGGGCTAGAAGGATTACCAAAACAGGTTTGCATTGCATGGCACACCACATCAACTATGCATGGCAACACAGGGGTCGTTGCATTTGCATCAAGGTAAACTTGTTTTACTGGCTCATCGGGTAATAAATACTCAGACATTAAAAAACGCACCTTATTACTAATAAATATATCTTATACCAATATTACATAGTTTTGGCTGCAATAGATAATAATCAATTAGTTTTAAAGATGCGTTTTCTATGCTTTTTTATACTTAAAGCGGTGTTAACTTTTAGCTCAGCTCTTTAATGATTTCTTCTTGAGTAGATGACCACGCATTGATCAGCGCTTTGACTAATGACGCCAGTGGAATGGCAAAAAATACGCCCCAAAAACCCCACAAGCCACCAAAAAACAATACCGCTACAATAATAAATACCGGATTTAAATCAACCGCTTCAGAGAACAATAAAGGCACTAGTACATTGCCATCAAGCGCTTGAATAATACCGTAAATAATTAAAATGGTCCAAAATTGGGTTTCAATTCCAAACTGAAACAACGCCACTGCCGCCACCGGAATGGTTACCAATGCCGCACCCACAAAAGGGATCAACACCGAAAAGCCCACTAATACTCCCAATAACGCAGCATAGCGTAAATCAAGTACCGTAAAGGCAATAAACGACACCGAGCCAACAATCAGTATTTCAAACACTTTACCGCGAATGTAGTTCATTATTTGCTGATTCATTTCATTCCACACCTGCATTATT
The DNA here is from genome assembly GCF_040308685.1 of Pseudoalteromonas sp. 20-MNA-CIBAN-0454. Lineage (NCBI taxonomy): Bacteria > Pseudomonadati > Pseudomonadota > Gammaproteobacteria > Alteromonadales > Pseudoalteromonadaceae > Pseudoalteromonas > Pseudoalteromonas sp. 20-MNA-CIBAN-0454. Next base: position 203,306 of record NZ_JBEOOB010000001.1, read on the forward strand.
AAGCGTCGTTGTTGCGGAATAAGTTTAGCAATACTGTGGCTAAGCTCTAGTTTGTCTTTAAGCATAAAAAACACTAACAAGGGCACTAAAATTAAGTAAATTAACCACGCAACCGCATCTTTTAAAGACGTGAGCGACACCGACAGCACTACTTGACCAAATTCAATTACTTTAGTCTCTACTGTTAATACAATTGTTTGTACTTGTTCTGCAGTAATTAAACTAGGGTACTGCGCAGGCAAGGCCAATAAAAACGATTTTCCTTGCTCTACCATATGCGGTGTTTCTTGAAATAAATTACTGGTTTGCTGCCACAGCACAGGGCCAATAACTAAAATAAGTGTCAGCATAATACCTGTAAATATAAGCATAACAATTACTGTAGCGGTAAAACGCCTTAACCCAAAACGCTCTAAGTGCAGTACCGGCCAATCGAGTAAATAGGCAATAATAAGTGCCACCAATACCGGCACTATCAAAGATCCAATAAAATATAATAAGGCTACTAACGCCAATAATAAAAATAATAAAGTAACTGAATGAGGATCAGAAAACTTTTTTTCGTACCACGCTTTTATATATTCAAACACGTAATGGCTCCACTAATAACATTCCTTGGCGCTTATTTAAGGTATAACAATATGCATGCTTTTGTAAAAATCGTTCAATGTCGTTTATATTTTCTGCATTATTAAAACTAAAAGTAATACTTTGTTGTAACGACACGGCTTTACGCAGCCCAAGTTTAAATTGAATAAACTGCTGTGGGCATTTATAAGCTGATAAATTTTGCTCTAGCATACTCGTTTCACCTTGAGTTCACATCAATAATAAGTCCCATAGTCACCACCTAAAAATGTATTAAGTGTGAACATGCATAACTTTTCCTTAAAACAACCTCGGCAATAGTTTATCCTTAGGGCATAATTAGCAGTAAGGATAGGTTAATGCCTGGCACGCATAATAAAGCGCAATTACCCAGTAATCCAACACTCAAAGAGATTAATTGGTATAAAAAACAAATAAATTGGGGCGAATTACCACCTTTTTATCACCTTGTTGCCTCATCGGTCAGCGAAGCTGAAGGTATTTTAGAACATGGGTTTGATAATGCAGTAAAAAGCCTTTTAGACAAACGTAATTGGAACCTTGATCTACTTGACGGCTACGAAACCGAGCTAGGCGAAATTCAATGTAATAAAAAGCCACGCATTGCACTGCATCAAGTATTTACCGATCGTGGTTTTGAGCTTTGGGCTCAACCGTACGCTAAAGATGTTATTATTGATCAATACGTTAAAAATAATCGTTTTATGGAATTTAAAGTATGGGATCCACTTTCCATGAAGTGCTTAATTAGAATAAATCAATTACATACATTTATTGGCTTTTATTTTGAACGTGGAGACAAAGCCGATAAAGCTATTATTTTACACGCACACAAGGTAGTGCATAAAATTATTACTTTTTTACAAATACAATTGAACGTAGTAAAGCTAGATGGGGTCACAATAAAAGCGCTTTATCAATTATGTGAAAAAGACAGCCGTGCATGCAGTGACGAAATAAACATTGCCAAAATTGCTCTTGGTGAACCAATTAACAGGGAATAAAATGCAGCTAAAATCAGCCTTTATCACTTTATGTAGTGCCGCGCTTACATTTAGCCTATTAGTAAGTGAGCCTTTAAAGGCGCAAACAAACTTTAAATTGCCAGATTTAGGTACCTCAGCCTTACAAGTGCTGCCGCTCGAAAAAGAACAAGCGATTGGCGAAGTAATGATGATGCAAATTAGAGGCTCGTCGCCAATAATTAACGACCCTGTGCTTGATGAGTACTTAACCACAGTGGGCCGTAAACTTGTGGCTAGCGCCAATGATGTGCGGTTTCCGTTTTCATTTTTTTGGTTAAATAACTCTGAAATAAACGCCTTTGCATTTTATGGCGGCCATGTTGGCGTACACACCGGATTAATTGCGCAAGCTGATGATGAAAGTCAATTTGCATCGGTACTTGGCCATGAAATTGCCCACGTTACCCAGCGCCATTTAGCACGGCGCCTACAGCAGCAACAAGACAACAGCGCAATGACTATAGCCGGAATGATTGCCGGTATTTTAGCCGCTGTCGTCGTGCCCGATGCTGGTATTGCTATTATTTCAGCAAGCCAAACACAATCGGCATTTAGCCAACTAACGCATAGCCGCTCAGCAGAGCAAGAAGCCGACCGTATTGGTATGCAAACGCTTAATAATGCAGGCTTTGATCCGCGTGCATCAAGTGAATTTTTAACTAAACTCGCTGCGCAAATTCGTTATAAATATAAGCCACCTGCGTTTTTACTTACTCACCCGCTTCCTGAGAGCCGTGTGTCTGATGTAAGATTGCGTGCGCAGCAATACCCTAAACGCCAAGTAAACCCGAGCCTTGAGTTTAACTTAGCAAAGAGTCGCGTGCTGGCAAGATACGACAATAAACCAGAAGCAGCAGAATCGCTGTTTAGAAAATTAATTCGCGAAAATAGCTACAATAATGCCGCCCTAAAATATGGCTTAGGCATTAGTTTGCTGGATCAAAAAAAGCTTGATGAAGCGCAGCCTATTTTAGATGAACTACTAAAAAGCGATCCTAAAAACTTATTTTATATAGATACCTATACCGATTTATTAATAGCGCAAAAAAAGGCCGCTGAAGCCGTTACCTATTTAGCAGAATTAAACAATTACCGCCCTAACAATCAGGTAATTACGCTAAACTATGCCAACGCAGCCCTAGAAGCAAAGCAATACGAGCTTGCCGAAAACATCTTAAAAAGCTTTTTACTAGAAAAACCAGATCACAGCTTAGGTAAGCAACTATTAACCGACGCCTATAAAAAGCAAGAAAAACTCGCCGCCTATCACGAAGCCAATGCCGATGTATTATCGCAATACGGCGCTTATTTAAAAGCTGCCGACGAAATACAAAAAGCACTCAACTTTATTGAGCCAAACGAGCTAGTTAAACAACAAAGGTTAAAAGCGCTACTTACACAATACCGACTTTTACAAAAAGAGCTTGCTAGGCTTTAAGTCTACAAGCGCTTGGCCTAAAATGGCCGCAACTCATTTATTGGAAGCATTTTATGTCTGTAACTATTTATCATAATCCGCGCTGCTCTAAATCGCGCGAGACCCTAGCTTTATTACAAAGCAAAGCTATTGAGCCAAGTATAGTTGAATACTTAAATACGCCTTTAAGTAGCGAGCAGCTAACTACATTAGTTAAGCAGCTGGGTTTTACATCTGCACGCGAGTTAATGCGCACCAAAGAAGACATTTACAAAACGCTAAACTTAAAAGATGAAACCAGTGAAGCTGCACTTATTAATGCTATGGTACAAAATCCAAAACTAATTGAGCGCCCTATTGTGGTTAACAATGATAAAGCTGCTGTTGGTCGCCCTCCAGAAAACGTATTAAGCGTTTTATAATGAGCACGACCATAGTGGTACTTTACCATTCAAGCCATGGCTCAGTTGAAGCTATGGCCCATGAAATTGCCGAGTCTATAGAGCAACAAGGGGCCAGCGCTTTGCTGCGCACTTTTGTTGCTAAAAACCCACACGACATTATTATCACTAAAGACGATTTAATAAACTGTGATGGCCTTGCCTTTGGCACACCTACTCGCTTTGGTATGATGGCCTCTCAAGCAAAAATGTTTTGGGAAACCACCAGCGAATTATGGTTAAAAGGGCAATTAATTGACAAGCCAGCCTGTGTTTTTTCGTCGTCAAGCAGTATGCATGGCGGCAACGAAGCCACATTACTGAACTTATCGCTACCGTTACTGCACCATGGCATGATGTTACTCGGTGTACCTTACGATGTACCCGAATTGCTGGCAACACAAACCGGTGGCACGCCCTATGGTGCAACACATGTTGCTGGTAGTAGTAATAGTACTGAATTAAGTAAAGACGAAATTAAAATATGCCAAAGTGTTGGCAAACGCCTCACTCAAATTGCGAGAAAACTTCAATGAAAACAGCTGAAATTCCAGCTAAAAAGCCAATTACTATTAAATTTCAACGTACCGCGATTTTTGGTTATGTCGGTTTATTAATTTTAATGCCGTTATGGATGTTTGTATTTGCACCGAGAGAAGGCCACAGCAATGGCTTTATTTTTGCCGTGTACATACTGCCATTATTATTTCCTCTTAAAGGCATAATTCAAGACAAAGCGTATACGTATGCATGGGCAAACTTTATTGTTATGCTTTACTTTATTCATGGCCTTACATTGCTTTGGGTAGCGCAAGATGAGCTGGTATGGGTATTGTTAGAGCTACTATTTGCCTCTGCTATGTTTATTGGCTGTACCTACTATGCTAGGCATCGTGGGCAAGAACTTGGCTTAAAAATTCGTAAATTAAAAGACGATCTCGCCGAAGAAAAAGCAGCGCACGAGCACGAAAAAACAGATTAAATTATAATTTAAACACAAAAAACGCGCTAATTAGCGCGTTTTTTATTTATGCATCGTTATCGCCTATTTATGGGGAACAGCCACACTACATAGGCTCTGCCTTGCCTAACGGCCAAACACATTGCTGCAAATTTAACCTCGAAAGATAAACTTGTAAATATTTAAACTAAAGAACTTAATGCGGCAAGGGTTACAATAGCGGCTAAACCTAACTGCCCTACTAGGCTAACTAAAGAAAAGCCTCTTAATACAAATAATCCCCACGGGTGTTTAATGTGCGGGTACAGCGCGCAGCGCTTTAAAGTAGCCGCAAAAAAGAAACACACCGCCGCAATCATAGTTAGAGTTAATGTTAATTCGCTTTTTATGGTTATTGTTTCATCAAAAAAGAAAAACAATTGCACCGGCAATAATAAAGTAACCAGAGCATGCAGCGCATGCACTTTTTTAATGCGATCAAACTGCCCTTCAGGCGACAACTCTTTAATACCAAAGTCGCGCTCAAGGCACTTTACTAAGTTACTCGCTTTTATACTCACTGCTAAGCGATAACAGCTAAGCCCTTCGTTATTACGCACTCTAAAGTCATACCCCGCCTTTAGCAGCAATACCATAAGCGATTCGTTTTTAGAGAGCACAGCATAATGCAAGGCAGTATTCCCCTTATCATCAACTGCTTTTTTATCTTGTTGGCTCAGCAGGGTTTCAACTACATTTACGTAGCCTTTTTCAGCAGCCCACATAAAGGCCGTTTTATTGTGCTCATCGGCAAGCGTACCTGTTGCGCCTTGCTCAATAAAGCGCATGGCCATCATTTGCTTAGCGGTTTTTTTATTTAAATGAGCAAGCAAAGCTTTTTCAAGTAGTACCACAGAATCTACATCCGGCGATACTTGAGTGAGTAAAGTAAAGTAGTCTTTGCCTTTAGCCACTTTTTCACTTGCCAGTTCAGTTAAATGCTCAAGATCGGCAATTGAACCTGGAATATAAGCACTCAAACGTTCTCTAAAATCAACTTCTTGCCACAGAGCTAGCGTGTCAACCGCCGATAATTTACTGCGATTATTTAACGCATGCTCAATTAAAGTAAAGTAGCGTTTAGAAAAAAATAAACTAAATAACGACTGCGGTGTATCAATCTCATTTTGCGCTGATACATTCGCGTATTTTTCGAGCCGTTGGCAAAGCATAAGTACTAAGCTTTCGGGGGTATATTCGTTATCAAAATAATGTTCTTTTACCGCGCTTATATACGTTTGTGCACTTTCATCATACTCGCAAATATGCTGAAAATAACACTCTTCAAAAGGCTCTAGCGGAGTAAACCACGCTAAATAAAATATGGGCGGTAAAACAGTAGTACATACACCATCATCTTCATGGGTAGAACGACAGGCAGGCCAAGCTTCTAAAGCATCTAAAATAAAGGCACCATTTTGTTCTACAAGTCCTTTGATAAGTAATGGGTATTCCTTTGGCCAAATCAGTACATTTTCCATTAAAACAACACAACTCCAGTGTAGCTTGGGACAGTGGTCAGTTATAGCAGCTTTTAGCTGACACCACGCTTAATCGACGAGCCGATATTCTAGCACACCTTGATCACCACGCTAGCGCAAAGTAACGCAATACTTATAAAATAAAAAAGCAGCCAACTACATAACTAGTTGGCTGCTTATTTGGTTGGAGCTGGACTTAATCAGGGTCACATAATCTACTATTAGTTGCTTTTTAATTCGCTAATAACGCTCTCTATACCTACATCAGAAATACGTTGTATAATTTCTTTTTGCTTGGCGCTGAGCAATGAAATGCCTTCTGCAACTATATCGTATACTTTCCATTGTTCATCTTTCCCTAAGCGCAATTTAAAATGTAAATTTATAGTAGGCGCATTTGCTTCTATTATCTGGGTTTTAACCGTTGCGTACTGTGAGTCGCTCAATGCGTTATCTTGCTCAAAAACGACTTTTTGCCCTGTGTACTTCATTAATGCGCCGGCATAAGTACCTGTTAAATAATGATCTACTGCACCAATAAAATTAACTGCTTGCTCGCGCTCAATGCCCTTTATATGTTTGCCTAATAATTTAAATGCTACAAATTTTATATCAATATGCGGCATTAAGCGCTGCTCAACAATGTTAAACATGTCTTCTTTACTTGCATCGCCTTTGGCATTAACTTGGGCTATATCGGCAAATAAAGTATCGGCTACGCTTTTAAGGAGTTGTTGTGGAGATTGTTGCGTTTGAGCAAAAAGTGAGCCGCTAAAGAATACAGCTACAACGAGAAACAGTTTTAAAAACTTCATAATAAATTATTGTCTGTGTGATTAAGATGACGCTAATTTACGCGATAATTACACCTTTAAATAGACTTAAATAAGCAACTTATTAATGCCCATTTAGCACCAATAAAACAAAGTAAATAAATTCAATTAGTTAATCAACCTCGGTTAACACCCTATATACAAGCGTATTTTTGTCCCATTGAAAACACCCATGTTGCGCCCTTACTATTTAGTCACTATTTAACTCAGGCACAGCACTGACACCTATGAAAACGTCATTTTTATCATTATTTATATTTGTTTTATTATTCACGAGTCAACATGCATTCGCACAATCGCAGCACGGCTACGCAATTGATCTGCTCAAGGGAGAAGGTGGCGTAAATGGCTTTAAACTAGCCCATCAATATTATCCTACAGGGTTGCAGTCTTTACTTGGCGATACGCGCTTTTATTTCGAAACCAGTGTAAACCTTTGGCAATATAACCATGGCGATAAAACACAGTCTAATGTAGTGCTTGCCATGTCGCCTGTGCTGTTGTTCCCAGCATTTAGCATTAACAATACCCCCATATATGTAGAAGCGGGTATTGGTATTTCATTGGTTGATGAAACCTATTTTGCGGGTAAAAACATTAGCACTCACTATCAGTTTGAAGACAGAATTGGCTTAGTTGCTGATTTTGGCGAAACCAACGTGGCGCTAAGAATTATTCATTACTCTAATGCGGGCTTTAAAGATCCTAACCCCGGGCTAAATTTTTTAACTCTATCGGTAGCAAAACGCTTTTAAATACTGCATTAGCACCATTTTTTAAGTCACTTTATTGCTGTTTTAAACTAAAGCGCTCACACTTATACTTTGCTTATAATTAACGGACGTTGCTATGCAAACTTGGCACATGGTTGTTATTGTTATCATTGTATTTGCTATTATTATTGGTAATCTTGCACTGCTAAAGCACTCGGCAAATTTACCCTTTAAAAAAACAAAGCCCGATAAAACTAACTCTACAGATACAAAAAAGCCCTGAATATCAGGGCTTTTTACTGCTTAATTTTTATAACCAACTAACCAACTAACCAACTAACCAACTAACCAGTGCGCCATTAAGGCAATAACTGGTAAAGTGATTAAGGTTCTAAGAATAAAAATAATAAACAATTCAAAAATATTAACCGGTATTTTACTGCCTAGTAAAAGTGCACCCACTTCCGACATATAAATAAGTTGCGTTACACTCATTGCCGCAATAATAAAACGGGTTACGTCGCTCTCAATTGTGCCCGCTGCTAATATTGAAGGAATAAACATATCAGCAAAACCAACCATAATCGTTTGTGAAGCAAGTTCAGCTTCAGGTATTCGTAGCAGCTCTAAAAATGGAATAAACGGCATACCTAAATACTGAAAAACAGGGGTATATGTGGCAATGATTAACGCAAATGTACCTACCGCCATTACGACAGGTAATACAGCAAACACCATATCAAATGCATTGTGTAAGCCTTCTTTTAACGTGCCTTTAAACCCTGGCGATCTATGCGCTTTAGCTAACGCAACATCTAAAGAATGCCCAAACAAGGTTTTACCACTTGGTACAGACTCAGCATGCTCATCGCGTTTACTGCCATCTATAAAGCTATCTTTTTTGAAGCGTAACGGCGGTAAGCGCGGCACAATAATCGCAGCAACCACACCGGCTAAACACACAGTTAAATAAAACGGTGCAAAGTGACTCTCTAAGCCCACTTGTTCAATAACCACTAAGCTAAAGGTAATCGAAACTGCCGAAAACGTAGTACCAATTATGGCCGCTTCACGCTCAGTGTAATGTTTTTCTTCGTACTGACGCGCAGTCATTAAAATACCTACGCTGCCATCACCTAACCACGACGCCGCACAGTCAACAGCACTGCGCCCCGGCACACCAAATAACGGACGCATAAGTTTAGTAAACAAGGTGCCCACTAGCTCTAACAAACCAAAATTTAATAACAGCGGCAGTAATAACCCCGCTAAAACAAATACCGAAAACAAAATAGGCAATAAATCGTTTAAAACCAAGCCGCCCGTATCTGCCGAGGTAATAGCATTAAATACCGGTAATAAAAACGCAGGAAGCGCCGAGCTCACGTCTGCGCCGGTTTGACTAATAAAGGTCAAAACAATAAACAGCATACCCAGTAAGCGAATACCTAGCCAAATCCAGTTAACATCAAATAAGTGTTTTAGTATAAAAGACTTTTTAATAAAGCTAGGCTTAACAACTTTAGCTAATAGCGAAAGCACACCCGTTACACAAATAATGAATGTAAGCAGCTCAATCATAACAGAGCTAATTCCCTCTTTAATTGCTTTAGCCATTAATGCAATGGGAATGGTCATACCATCAGCAATAGGGATTGGTGTCATAAATAAAAACAAACCAATTAGCGAAGGAACTAAAAAGGTAAGCCAAGTACGCATATTATATTGCGACGAAGTGGGTAACTGAGACATATTTTTAACCTATAAAAACCACAAAAAGAGCAAAGTGCTCTTTTTGTGGTAAAAACTTATTATTATTAAATATTAATACCGCGCTGAATGAGTGCAGCCACTAATGCTTGCTGTAAACCATTCATAGTACCTGGCTCAAGCGTATCGCCTTGTTCATCCATCCAGGTCAGACTAGTGCCGCCTTGTTTGGTTTTACTTACTAATATTTGATATTGACCTTCATCAATAGGTAATTGGGTTACTTCGTCACCCCAAATAGAATCCCATACACTTGACTCTGGTTTTTTATAATCTGCCGTAATTAAGCCTGTATCTGGGTTAATTTCAACAATAGTGAACGACAAGCGCTCTAAAAACCCTGAAAAACGGTCAAATACAGCTTCATACGACTGCTCAGTTACAAGTGCTGCATTACCTTTGTTATCAAAGCCCATTTCTAAAGAAATAATACCTTGGCGTTTGCGCATATCAACTTCAAGTTGACGATAACGATAATCAAACTCGCTAATAACTTGGTTAAGTGCACGCACTTCTAACTGTTGCTTAAATAAATCACTTAAAGGCTCATCACCTTTAAAGTCAATAAGTTCAGCACTTAATGAAGCCGTACGCTGATGCGACTTTTCTTCAATTGTAAATTTAAAGCGTTCTAAATCAACACTTTCGTCGCTATTCCATAACCAGCTTTCTTCTGGCTTAATAATAGCGTACCAATCTGTTTCTATAATGCCTAGTAGCTTGTCTGCTTTAGTCGCTTGCGTGTTATTGTCGGCTAAAACCGCATTAATAGACTCCCAAATAAACTCATCTAGGTCATCAATACCATCGTTTTTATCAAAATAAACACGGGCGTTTTTATCTGTTTCTTCAACCCAACTACCCTTTGCTACTGTAAGTACTTGAGCAGGCGGACGGTAATTTGTAGCATCTGGATTATTACTATATTGGCCTACATCCATTTTATATGTTGGATCTTGAGCGGGTTGTGATAACGATGCAGGCACTTTTACTGCTTCATGAGCGCGATAATTACGCTCGTCATGTGCATCATTAGTAAATACACTACATCCTGATAAACTTACCAATACACTTACTGTTAGTGCTTTTGGGATCCAATACTGCACAGATATTTCTCCTTAGCATACCCTTTAATTGTTTTAACAAGTATATGAGTGGGTAATGCCGATTTGGTTCAGTGTAAAATCAATATTAACTTTACAGTTATAATTTGGCTGTCTGGTTGCTTAATACTCACCTCTGTTAACAAAAGTAAGCAACAAATAGACACATTTGGGCTATGGTACTTTCCCATGCTTGTAAAAACAAGAAACACTGTACTTTTAAACTGCTAAATTAGCAGCCTGTGTAGTTTAAACACGTTTTTGTGTTAAACTTCGCCGCCACGCAACTTTATGTGTTTACTTTTTGTGTTGCCAACTGCGCTGTTGTAATTCAAGTAACTTAGGTATTTAAACCCATGACTGCACACTCAAATCATCAAATTGTTTTAACAGCTATTGGCGAAGACAGGTCTGGCATAGTTAGTGAGTTAACTCAGCTAGTAAGCGATTGCCACTGTAATATAATAGATAGCCGCATTGCTATTTTAGGTAACGAATTTACATTTATCATGCTACTTAGCGGTGACATGTCGGCCATTAGCCGCATAGAACACACCCTGCCTACCAAAGCGATGGAACTGGGTTTGCTCACTATGATGAAGCGCACAGCAAGTCATAACCAAGGAGCGTTTCGCGCCGGTTACACACTAGAGTACACAGGCACCGACACCCCCGGCACTTTGAGTAAAGTTACGCGCTTTTTTGCAGACAACAATATTATTATTTGCTCACTAAAGTCAGACACTTATGATGACGAAGAAGCAGTAATGAGAATGCGCTGTGAACTAGAATTTAATATTCCTGTTGAAGTAGATGTAGACCAATTTAAAATTAGTTTTGAAAAACTTTCTCACCTTCTCAACGTAGACTATATATTTAGACGTATTCGTTAAATTAAGGAGCAAGCATGAACAAAATCAGCCCATTACAAGCCGGCGATAACGCCCCCGCTTTTAGCTTACAAAACCAAAACGACGAAACAATCACCTTAAGCGAGTTGTTAAAACAGCAACAAGTACTGGTTTATTTTTACCCTAAGGCGTCAACACCTGGCTGTACCGTACAAGCCGAAAACCTACGCGACCAGCAAGCAGAGCTGGCAAAATTTAACACCCGCGTAGTAGGCATAAGCCCAGATCCAATTAAACGCCTTAAAAACTTCGAAACTAAAAAAGAACTTAACTTCGATTTACTCTCAGATGAAGATCACGCCATTGCAGATGCATTTGGAATTTGGGGCTACAAAAAATTTATGGGCAAAGAATACGATGGCATACACCGCCTGACGTTCTTAATCGGTCAAGACGGCAAAATTAAACACCTGTTCGATAAGTTTAAAACCAAAGATCACCATCAGGTAGTGTTGGATTATCTCGCAGCAGAATAAGTTACTCGCTGTTAGAAATTAGACACAAAAAAGCGTTGCTCAAGGGCAACGCTTTTTTGTGGGTGTTGATTAAATTATACTTTTCATCGAAAGGTAAACTCACAGCGACTATCAAACGCTCAATGATGATAATGTCTGAAGTCAAGATTAATTAACGACTGATCTCCAATCGTACGACAACGATAAATGCTGATAATAATTGGCAAGATATTTTGCTGTGTCGGATGGCGCTTCGCTTATCCGACCTACGTTTTCAAATATATAATGCGGGTTTATTAGGCGGTGGGTATTCGTTGCGTTTCGCTACGCTCTACCCAACCTACGTCGTTTGTCTTAAATTTTTACGCAAGCAAAAATAGCATTGCCCGAATTACCATTCCACGGGGTTATTTGCTCATAGTTATGCTCAAATATATGGATTTCGAAATAAGGCTGCAAAACTGCTTTTAGCTCAGTGAAGCTAAGCGCCACCATGGGGTGTTCATCATTCCAGATGAATGTTTCATCGCTTGTGGTTTTTTCAATACGCAGTTTTAGCGACTGTTTTTCGCCCGTGCCACTGTAATGCCAGCCAGAGCTGAAGGTAAATAAACTATTTTCACTAGTTGCTGTATGTTTTACAAATGAATCGTTATTTATAGTATTTTTATCAACTGCGTTAAAACACAACATGCCATCGGCTTTTAGTGCGTTATGTACGCTGATGATACATGCTTTTAATTTTTCAATGCCATCACAGTAGTGAATTGAATACAAAAAACAGGTAATTAAATCTTGCTGCTGCGCTACGGTAAACTCGCTCATATTTTGCAATGTAAATTGTGCTTCTGGGCAGCGAATAGCGGCTCTATCTAGCATAGGTTGATTAATGTCGAGGCCACTGCTTGTATAGCCAAAATTAATAAAATGCCGTACATGCGGGCCTGTGCCACACGCTAAATCTAGGTGTGTATTTGCGCCATTACCAAAAATTTGGTGTAACCGTTTAATAAAATGGCTTTGAGCTTGATAATCTATATCAGCGCACATTAAGTCATAGTAACCAGAGAGATCTGTGTATAAAGCATTTGCGGACATATTAGCCTAGTTATTAAAGGGTAAGTAATTTGGGTGGCGCATAGTAAACTAGTTATTAGTATTAGCGAAGTAAGCTTTAGGGTAGATGTAATTAAGGGTGTCGGATGGCGCTTCGCTTATCTGACCTACGTAATATAAATTAACGCCGAGCTGGTATTAGCTCACAGCTAATCACTTAAAACCCGGCTTAATTATTAGCTAATCCCTAAATACTTATGCACTTGAATTGATAAACGCCAGTTTTTAGCAATACAGGTTTTAATAGCCAGTTTAGTTGCAGACTCTTTTTGGCTAATAGGCTGTAAATAAACCAATTTAGGATTAACACCCGTTTTAACAAACAGCTCTTCTAGCTCCTCTACATGCTTTTGCATGGCAACGGGGTGTTTAATTTCGTTGGCGCGCTGCATGGCGGTTGTAAGTACCTCAAAACCGCCGCGCATATTAATTTTTGGCGATACAGTAACCCAAGTTTGCGCTGGGGCAAGTATTTCAAAGGTGCCGCTGGTTTCTATTTGCGTACTGAAGCCGTTTTCGTGCAATAAATTACACACTGGGTTTAAGTCGTACATGCAAGGCTCGCCACCTGTGATCACCACATGCTTTGCGGTATAACCACGTGATTGAAATAACGCTAATATGTTTGCTGCGCTGGCTTGTGCCCAATGATCTGAATCGGCCTTTTTTTCTACTGTTTCGTCAAGCGACACTTTGTACACATTATCAACATCCCATGTTTGTTTTGTATCGCACCAAGAGCACCCTACTGGGCAACCTTGCAAACGCAAAAATATAGATGGTGTACCAGTATAACTAGCTTCACCTTGGATGGTTTCAAACACTTCATTTATTTTGTACAAAAGAGAACTCACTTACGATCAAGCAGCAAAATTGCTACCATTAAGGACTAAATAGCGCAGCGCAAAAATTGTTATTTATGCCGTGGGCATGTAGTATATCGTGCCCTGATATAAACCTCTATTAAAACTAAAGAGCAAAACCAGATATGACGCAAAAAGTAGTAGTTATTTATTCCGGCGGTATGGATTCATTTACCGTATTAAATAAGGCCCTGCAACAAGGACATGATGTTTATGCCTTATCGTTTGACTATGGTCAGCGTCATGTAAAAGAACTTAAGGTGGCAGCCCAGGTATGTAAGCAATTAAATGTGCCACACAAAATTGTTGATATTTCGGCTATTAATCAAATTATTGGCGGCTCATCTTTAACTGATGATATTGACGTGCCAGAAGGCCATTACGAAGAAGACAGCATGAAAAGCACAATAGTGCCAAACCGTAATATGATTTTACTGTCTTTAGCGGTAGGTTATGCAGTGTCGCTTAAAGCGAGCCAGGTTTATTATGGTGCCCACTCTGGGGATCATGCGATTTACCCTGATTGTCGTCCTGAATTTGTGCAAAAAATGGATGATGTGTGCCGCATTGCCAACTACGATGCCGTAGAAATTTTTAGCCCGTATTTAAACAATACAAAAATTGATATTTTAACCGATGGTATTGCAATGGGCTTAGATTACAGCCAAACATGGACCTGTTATAACGGCCGTGAAAAAGCCTGTGGTAAATGTGGGGCATGCCAAGAGCGCTTAGAAGCATTTGAGGTCAATAACTTAACCGACCCGCTAGAATACGAATAAACAATTTATTAAGGCTATCATCGATAGCCTTTTTTATGGGTGCTTGTTTATAGCCAGCGTTTTACTTTGTTTTTGTATTGGATGTAATCCTCACCAAAGAGCTGAGTAAGCGCCCGCTCTTCAGGAGTAATTTGAAACAGTGTTAAGTAGGCAATAAAACCCGCCACACACAAAAGTGCCCATAACGAGCTTAACCAAATACCCCACCCTAGTAGTATAAATACAAAACCCACATACATAGGGTTACGAGAAAACCTATAAACGCCACTGGTAACTAAATTTGTCGCTTGCTCTGGTTTACTTGGGTTTACTGTGGTGTTAGCCAAACGAAAACTAACCAATCCGGCAATACAAAATACGCAGCCTATAGTTACTAAACTCACCGTTAAATATAAAATAAAGGCACTAAAATCAATCACACTATAATGTGCAATTAAGGCCATTATTAATGCAAAAAAAAGCACAACAACAAGTGGAGGAATTTTATTATTTAACATAGCAGCTCACTTAATTAGTTAATAAAAGGGGCAAACTCTTTGCTTAATCATTACACAATATAGCCAATGTATAAACTACCAGCACACCGGCAATCAACATTTAGAAAAATAAAGTTACAATTAGGCGCTTTATCGTAAATGTATTACGGTTATACTTTAACCAAAGTAATTAACAGGAAGCGGTTATGTCGGGCACTACCATGATTGTATTAATTGTACTTATATCTGTTGGCTCTGGAGTTATATACGATATGTACAAAAAACATTTAGAATTTAAACACCGTATGCAAAATAATAATAGCGATGCTAATAAGCACCTTGCTGAAGTAAGTGCGCAAGTTCAAGCATTAAAAGAGCGTGTGCAAACCCTTGAAACCATAGTTACCGATTCAAGCTTTGACGTAAAACAAGAAATAAATAAACTATAAATAATTTTCATATAAATGGGCGTTTTCTGGCTGCTCAATACCGTGGGCAGCTAAAAAACCACCAATAACCTGACCACAGCCCTGTGGTGCTCGGGTGCTGTCTATTTCAAAGTTTAATTGATTAGCGTGCTGCTTGCCCATAGAGCACAAGCCTAGCGCGTCTGGCGAACGTATAGCTACACTTAACTCCCCTATTTGCTCGGCCATTACCTGTTTGCTAAAGCGTGCAAAATTTTTATATTTAAAGTGCTCGCTTACATACTCGTTACTAATGGCTACAAGCGCTGTAATAAAGCCATGTAAAAAGCTATTTGCCGACGTATCTGTTATTAAAAATGCCATGGTTTTATTATTAAACTCATTTAATTGGCAATCACTACAATTAAGCTCAAGCGTATATAAGTGCTGCTTACTGGTTATTACTTGATGGTTTTTAATTACTATGCTCATACCGGCAAATATCAGCCGTTTAGCTATCGATTGAGCGCTCGCTTGATCAGTGCTATTACTTACCAACTCAGGGTTTTGCGCCATTAATGACAAGTCGTGGTGGTTATTAAATGGCGTACTTGTTGCCCCTTTATGCGTTAATTGCAGCAGCTCTCGCACTTCGTGCTCTCGTGCTATTTTAAGTGCTAAAAACGCAGTTTGAATAAGCTCTGAGGTTGGTAGGTTTTTTTCTACTAGCCAGCGCCTGCCAAATAATAATTTTTTTGCGCGAGTGTGATTTTTGTTAGCTGCGCTATTTTTCTCGCAGTTTGAATTATTTGAATAGTTGTCTGGGCTAAGCACTGCCACTTGTAAGTAAAGCTGTTCATTTTGCTGGGCAGCAACCACTCTAAAGTGCGCCGAAAAGTCGATATTTTCAAGCACTGTATTAACACTTTCAAGTGTGTGTTGGTAGCGTAAAAAATGCTGTGGAACAACCCAATTATTATTCTTTAATTGCACCAAAGGGGCAAACGAAATTGGCTGCTCGTAACTGTATTGCCATTTTTTATTATTGACGAGAGGTATACGGTGGCTGTTTTTATTTGGCATAAATTAGTTCGCACATGGCAATGTATTGTCTGTAGCTATTTACGTTATTAGCGGCAATATTAGATCACATTTATGTGCAATTCTAAGTGGCTAATATTTAATTAATTAAGCTCTGCGTTTGTGATGATCGGGTGCAGGAATGCCTGCCTTAAAAGTAAAATTACCTATTACCCCCATAAACACTACTTTAGGTAAATAGCGCCTTAGTAATAAAAATGGCGCATGTATTATAAACATTGCGCCACGGCTCATTTTTTACTGGTAACTAATAACTAAAAACTGGTTATTAATTAAGAGTCATAATTTAAATTAGGCTACTGTTTGCGATGTTTTATAAACAAGCGCTTTTAAGCTTCTGTCACGATCTACTTCAATAAAACGCTCTGTAGCAGCTAACCGTTCAACAAACTCAATAGCGCCCTCTGTGTGCTCTGTAATTAAGGCTTTAAAAGCCTCTTCACTAAGCTCTGGGCTGTTAGCGCAAAGTAATAACTGGGTTGTATCGCTTAATAGCTCAGGTAATCTGCGCAGTACTTTTTGATAGTCTTTCGTTAAAATAAAGCTGCCTTTTTGAAAGCTTGGCGGATCAACAATAATGAGATCAAACGGCGATGCTTTTTTTAATTTACCAAACGACTTTAAAATATCATGCGGTAAAAAGCTCACCCCTTTATTAAAGCCATTGAGCTGATGATTTTGTTTACCCACCCTAAGCACGCCTTTGCTCATATCCATGTTCATTACATGATCGGCTCCGCCTTGCATTGCCGCCAGCGAAAACCCACAGGTATACGAAAATAAGTTAAGTACTTTTGCCTGTTTACTGTTTGCTTGCACAAACTCACGGCCGCTGCGCATATCAGGAAATATTCCAGTATTTTGGCGGCTGGTTAAATCAACTAAAAAGCCAATACCGTTTTCTTTTACCACATGTTGGCTAGGCAATTGCCCATAAACCAGAGTATTTTGGCTTTGTACACCCGCGCGCTGCTGATACACAAGCGCAGTAATAAGCTCAGGGTGATGTTGCTGCGCCCATTGCCACAGCACACTGGTTAGTTCGCTCAGCGTTGGCTCATCTATTTCATCATAAGACACTAAAAACAAACTAGGTGGGTAAAAGTCTAAGTTAATATGGCTTAGCGCTTCTACGCTATGGCCGCGGCCATGAAACACGCGGCACAGCTCATTTTTTAATAAAGGGGCATCGGCTAATGCGTCAATAAGTGGAGTAAAATTAGGGGTCATAGTTAATTTATCAACTGTTTTTGGAGTTCGTGTATTTCATCACGCACTGAGGCTGCTTTTTCAAATTCTAGATCACTGGCGTAAGCGTGCATTTTACTGTCGAGTTGCTTAATTTGCACTGTGATTTCTTTAGCACTAAGGACTTTTTTAGACTCTTTACGAATGAGTCTAAGGTTATCTTTTGGCCCTGCTTCTTCGCCTACGTCCATCGAATCTAGAATCTTTTTGGCTAACGAATGTGGTTCAATACCGTGTTCAATATTATAAGCATGCTGAATTTCGCGCCTACGTGCGGTTTCGTCCATCGCCTTAGCCATCGATTTTGTAATTCGGTCACCGTATAAAATTGCGCGCCCTTCTAAATGACGTGCGGCGCGGCCTACGGTTTGAATAATAGAGCGCGCTGAGCGTAAAAAGCCTTCTTTATCGGCATCAAGAATTGCCACCAGTGCTACTTCTGGCATATCGAGGCCTTCACGCAGTAAGTTAATGCCTACTAACACATCAAATACTCCAGCGCGTAAATCGCGAATAATTTCGACTCGCTCTACGGTGTCTATATCTGAGTGAAGGTAGCGCACTTTTACATTGTGCTCACTTAAGTAGTCGGTTAAATCCTCCGACATACGTTTGGTTAGCGTGGTAACCAGTACCCGCTCACCTTTCTCAACACTTTTATAAATTTCTGAAAGCAAGTCGTCAACCTGGTCCCCCACTGGGCGCACTTCAATAAGTGGATCAAGCAGTCCTGTTGGTCGAATTACTTGCTCTGCAATTGCGCCTACGCAGCGATCTAATTCAAAATCGCCTGGGGTTGCCGACACATAAATTGTTTGTGGCGAAATAGCTTCAAATTCTTCAAAGCGCAGTGGGCGGTTATCCATAGCCGATGGCATTCTAAAACCATATTCAACCAGGTTTTCTTTGCGGCTTCTGTCGCCTTTGTACATAGCGCCAATTTGCGACACTGTTACATGCGATTCATCAATAATCATTAATGCATCGTCGGGTAAATAGTCAAGTAAAGTTGGCGGCGGATCGCCCGGTGTACGCCCCGATAAGTAACGGCTGTAGTTTTCTATGCCCGAGCAATAACCAAGCTCGCGCATCATTTCAATGTCGTACTGCGTACGCTGTGTTACGCGCTGCTCTTCTACCAATTTATTGGCACTTAATAGCTGTGCTCGGCGATCTTTTAGCTCTTCTTGTATTTTTTCGATAGCACCAAGAATTTTTTCACGCGGGGTTACATAGTGTGTTTTAGGGTAAATAGTGGTGCGCACTATGTGTTTTTCAATTGCGCCTGTGAGGGGGTCAAAAATACTTAAGCGTTCTATTTCGTCATCAAACATTTCTACACGTATCGCAAATGTGCTTGATTCTGCAGGAAATATATCAACCACTTCGCCACGTACTCGGTACGTGCCGCGGCTAAAGTCTACATCATTACGGGTATATTGTATTTCGGCTAAGCGGCGTAGCATATCGCGCTGATCCACTTTTTCGCCCACTTTTAAAAGTAGCATCATTTTCATGTATGATTTTGGATCGCCCAAACCATAAATGGCCGACACTGAGGCTACAATTATAGTATCGCGGCGCTCAAGCAGTGCCTTTGTAGCACTTAAGCGCATTTGCTCAATGTGTTCGTTAATAGATGCGTCTTTTTCTATAAACGTATCACTAGAAACCACATAGGCTTCTGGCTGGTAATAATCGTAATAAGAAACAAAATATTCAACTGCGTTTTTAGGAAAAAACTCTTTCATTTCCCCGTAAAGTTGCGCGGCTAAGGTTTTGTTATGTGCCATTATTATCGTTGGACGGTTTAAGTCGTTAATAATGTTAGCCATGGTAAAGGTTTTACCTGTGCCGGTAGCACCTAGCAAGGTTTGATGAGCAAGCCCGGCCTCAAGTCCTTCGCATAACTGCGCAATCGCGGTGGGCTGATCTCCCGCAGGCTTAAAGTGTGACTTTAGTTGAAAATGATCGCTCAATGACTGCACTCCTGTAACGATTGGTTACTTAATGTTTCAAGCTCTTTCATAAACCATTTATAGGCCACCAAAGCGGTAAACAAGTTACCCACAGTAGCGCCAATAAATAACCCCAATAAGCCAGCAAGTTCGTTGCCTATATACGCAAAGGGTAAATAAAAAATAAATAAACGAATAATACTTAAAAACAATGCGTTCATCGGTTTATGTAAAGCATTAAACGATGAGTTTGATAATATGATCACCCCTTGCAAGCCGTAGCTTAATGGAATGGTGTAAATAAATAGTTTTATAACATCAATAACGGCTTGTTCTTTGCCAAATAACTGGCTTAACACGCCTGCACTAGCAATTAGTAATATATAAATAATAAACTGCCAAACCATTACAAATTTTAAGGTGCCGGTGTAGGCGTCTTTCACTCTTGACAATTTACTAGCACCAAAGTTTTGGCTTATAAATGGGGGTAATGTCATCGAAAGCGCTAATACTAACAAGCTGGCAATAGATTCTATTTTACTCCCTACCCCAAATGCAGCAACCGCTTCGGGTCCATGGTGAGCCACTAATGCGGTCATTACTGCCATTGCAACTGGCGTAAGCATATTTGCCCCTGCCGCAGGCAAACCAATTTTTAATATTTTACTAATAGAGCCAATAACCGTTTGTTTACCTACTTTTAAACTCAATAAACGTTTTTTTAGTAATATATATAAAATAACCACTACCGCTACTGACCAGGCAATAACACTGGAAATAGCAGCGCCTTCAATACCTAATGCCGGAATAGGTCCAAAGCCAAAAATAAGTATAGGATCGCAAATGGCATTTATTAGCCCTGCCCCGCCCATCACAAAGCTAGGCGTTTTGGTGTCGCCGCTGGCACGTAATACCGAGTTGCCAATCATAGGTGTTATTAAACACACGCTGCCTAAAAACCATACATTCATATACTGATGTATTAGCGGTAATACGTTTTCACCAGCCCCTAGTAAAGTAAATATGGGGTCAATAAACACATAACCAAAAAAAGATAATATAAGTACCAAAATCACAGCCACCAATAAAGAAATACTGGCATCAAAACGCGCTTCATTTACTTTGTGGCTGCCCAAGGCTTTTGCAATAACCGCAGAAGTGCCTATGCCCAAACCAATGGCTAAGCTTATTACCATAAAAGTAACCGGAAATGTAAAGCTCACGGCTGCTAATGGCTCTGTTCCTAATAAGCTAATAAAAAACGTATCAACAATGTTAAACATCATCAACGACACCAGGCCAAATATCATTGGAATGGTCATTTTTTTTAGTGTTGGCGAGATAGGATCATTGAGTAAATCAGGGCGAGTATGTTTTTCTGAAATTACGCGCATAGAATAAGTTAGCCTCTTTTTACTGAGCTAAACATTTTAAAGCATCTGGGCAATTCAAGCCATGCTTTATTGAGTATAGAGGGCTAAATACCTAACTAAGGAGTAAAGCTTTGTTTTCAAGCCTTAGCGTATAAATTCACCTTGAGAGCACCAAAAAACAAATATAGATCATTTAAATTACTTTTATAACAGTTAACGCTTCATAAATGGTGCATTATCACACAACATATTTTTTACTTTATCGTCACGAAAAGTTTTACTTATCGTTAGAGTCGCTTTCAGCATCAATTCGTAACACACTGTTTTTTAATGATTTAAAAAAACATTCTTAAAGACTTGAAATCGTTGCAGCCCCTTAAAATACTGGGGGTACTGAAGTTCATAAAGTTTAATAAACAGAGTTATCCACAGAAACCGTGGATAACTCATTCAAAGCCGCATTTATAAAGGGGTTACAGCGGATCAAATAAAATGCCGTATTAAACTTATCCACGTTACCAATATGAAAACTTTCTTGGGCTTTAATGTAAAGCTTGCTGTTAGCTGCAATCACCACCTTATTGAGCAACCTAAAGGTGTAAATAAAATTATTTAAGCTATTGATTGTGTTGTTTTTGTACAAACCTTTGCGATTGGCTAATTATTAACTAATAAGTAATTAAATAAAGATATTTTTAGTTTTTGCCGTATTCGTTTTTTATGGAATTTAAGTATTAAATCGATTTTAAGCGTTAAATTTTAAAAACCACTCTGCCTGTGTAAGCTCTTTACGGTAATGTTTTTGTAATATTGAGCGCTATTTTTAGGTGTAATGGCTGTTTTTTATATTTTAAATTAAGTAAATACGCCCTTTAATTTAATAATTTTTAAAACCAAAAGTACTTTTTCATAAAAATGACGCGCTTTAATTTTGGCATTTGTGCTATAAAACGTGCAGATCGAACACAAAAACAACGAATAGAGTTCTTTTTTGTATTTATGATCTTTTATGTGTTGACACTTTGCGGCTGGATCATTAATATTTCGCCCCGTTGAAAGGCAAGACGCTTCCCCCTTAGCTCAGTTGGTTAGAGCGACGGACTGTTAATCCGCAGGTCCCCCGTTCGAGTCGGGGAGGGGGAGCC